>NZ_JBHSHC010000073.1:0-7807 GCF_042652925.1 Effusibacillus consociatus | reverse complement strand
TGAGGATTATCGGTCAGGGTGGGGGAAGTTTCAATGAGCGGTGTGGCGTATTTTTAGGTTACCGTATACAAATAATCCCGCATTTGCTGATAAGGAGATATGAAAGAAGCCAAAACGATAACATCGTTACGCGTCAGAAGTTTTGCTACAAAGGCCACTCGCTCAATGTTTTTTTGCCGGTCCGGTTTCGAAAATCCAAGATCAGCAGTCAAATACTGACGAACCACGTCCCCATCAAGTGCTTCAACACGAATCCCATTTTTCCTAAGCTCCGACTCAACCAAACGATTTAGTGTCGTCTTTCCGGCTCCAGATAGACCAGTAAACCAGACGGTAACGCCTTTTTGAATTTTTTCCGCCTCCTTCGACCGATTCATAATAGCTAATTTGATTTTGTCAGCTTCTCGATAACAAACTCCCAATTCATATTTAAACCTTTTATCAAACTCATCCCGTTCATGCCCATGTTTTTCGCAATCTCTTTATTTTTATATAAAAAATCCAATTTTTCTGCTACAGCGATCGGGTCGGCCTCCAAGACAAAACCATTGTCATTATCTGTAACAAATTCAAGAGGCCCCCCCGAGTCAACATGTGTTAAAACCGGTTTCCCTGACAAGAAAGCCTCCATTGTAACATATCCATAGTCCTCTTGATATGGACCATAGTAAACAGCTAAAGCGTTGGCGTAATAATGAATTTTTTGTTCTTCCGGAATCCACCCCAGCAGATGAACTTTTTCATGGAGTGAGTAGGTTTCAATCAACGAACGAAGTCTGTCTCTATAGTGTTGTTTCCCTTTTCCCGCTAGTAAAACTTTAACCGGTGTCTTCGTATGTCTCAGAGCTTCCACTAAAATATGCTGCCGCTTTAATTCTTCCAATCTCCCGGGACAAAAAACATAATCCCCAACATCTTCAGAACGGAATTTTTCTGCACCGAAGGGAGGATGATAAAGCGGGGTTGAGTCAATACCGTTATATCTCTTCAATCTTTCCGATACCGTCGCTGAGATTGTATAGACTTTTTTGCATTCAGTAATATATTGGGTATCATAACTCATGATTAGTTTACGCAACTTGTTGCCGCCCGGTATCTTGTTCAGACCATCATACTCAGTTCCCCACAATTCATAAGCTTCCCGATGCTGATGCAGCAGCCAAAGGACCTTATTTTCATGCTTTGCATAGTAAATCGGAAACTTAAGGCCGATAAGCAGGTCAATCGGTTTTCCTTTCATTTCCGATAAATCCAGTAATCTTGCAATTCGAATGCTGTTAATGAGGCTTTCCGAAGGATACCATTTGAATGGAATGGTAACAATTTCCGCTTCATGCCCCCGGTCCGTTAATTGTTTTTTCAGATTGACGGCCAAGAATTCAGCACCGCCGAATTCAAAAGGAACCTGGACAGTAGCTATTGCAATCCGCATACTACTTCCTACCGATGATTGCATAATCTTGGCATCCGAACAACACCCGGTTCCATTTCTCTAAAACAGCGACGGTTTTTGAGTTGAGACCTGAGCTTTCAATATCCTTTGGAAGATGATATTCATCCGGCAACGGCGATGAGTAAACCACCTTAACATCCTTGAAGTCATTAGACTCTAGAACAAATTGTGCAGCTAATGAATGAATCGGTTTCACGTGAGTAAGATCAATATAAAAACTATGTGCAAAGATTAATACACATTCAGGGTTGGGTGTTTCCGCAATAAAATAAGCTCCAGGGGTTAACTTACGATGGCAGAGTTTTACCAATTCCACAAACCGGGCTGCCGAAAGGTGCTCGATCACCTGTCCAAGAAAAACACCGCCCACAGATTGATCCGGTACTCCCTCCAAATACTCAAATATATCGGCAAGGACAACAGGCAAACCCTGCTCTTTGCAAAAAGTTACCATTTCCTGATCCAAATCAACACCTGTTGCGGAAACATTATTGTCAATCAGCAGCTCGATAAATTCTCCCCGACCGCACCCTAAATCCAGCACATTCGTTTTCCCGGCGAAATAATCAAGATAAATAGATTGCCGTTTTTTAATCTCATCCCTTGCTCCACGATACTTCATCTGAAAGTCAAAATAATTAATTTCCAGTTTCTTGTTTTGCCGATCCAACATATTTTGAATCTGTGCAATTGTAACCTGTAGGCGCGAATTTTCGTCAGAGAGCTTGGCATTTTGCGCCATTAATTTTTCAAGTGTGATTGTCATCTCATTAAGCGCTTGTCGGTGACGGCGAATTTCTTCTGTAATTTTTCGAATATTCACTCGACCGTCATGTAATGAAAAAGGATCCGTCATTTCCATTCAACCCCTTATCGACTTCATCTTGCTTCCACGTGGTTGACATACGGATTCAGGTGATTTCTTCCAATCCAAGTATCTGTTGTTTGAATACCTCTGAATTGTATTCGTTTGCAATATATTTCAAGCTATTTTTTCTTAAACGGTTCCATGTTCTTTTTTTTGTATAGCATTTAACTATTTTATTCGCGAAATCTAGAGGCCCGTTTCCGAGTAATACTATATCCTTATTTATTCCTAATTGCTGGGCGATTAAAGGAGTTACTACGGCGGGTAAACCATGGGATAAACATTCCAGCAGTTTCAAAGATATTCCAGCCGCATATCTTGTAGGAACAACAAACACTCTGCAGTTATTATAATAATCCCATAAGTTATGAACCGTTCCAGTCACGATTATATTTGGGGAGTCTAAATTTTTGATCGGTTCCGAAAAATTGGATCCGACAATCCAAAGTTTTGCACCCAGTTCTTTGTAGACCTGAGAATAGACTTGATTTACAAAATACAGCATTGCATCTTCATTGGGAGATTCAGGTGTAAATCCTCCGACAAAAAGAATATCTTTCCTTTGGTCGAAAGATTTTGGGGTGGCATGAATATCAACCTGATGACTCACAACTTTAACCTTTTTCACATCGAAGCTCTCGATAATTTGTTTCTCCCGTTCTGACACTGTAATTGTTAAGTCAGCATTCTTCATTAAATTAATCTCATCACGAATCATCAGGTTCTTCATTTGTTCCGACAAATTATGTCCTTTTAATTCTAATTTAAGAATATCTCTGGCCGAAAAAAGGGCTTCTGCATCATAAATGATCTTTTGATTTTGATCCAGTTTTTTTATCACATCAATGACTTCTCTCATATTATGAGGTCGACTGATTAAAATAAGATCGTAATAGTGATATCTCTCCTTAATAAACTTGCTAAAATTTAGCTTTTCATTCCCGGAATTAAATATCACTTCTACTCCGATTTGCTGTAAATCATGTGCATAGGGTTCGACCTTTTCCGGAAACTGCAGTGGAAATAAAGCAACTCGATAATTTGCCTCTGCCAAACCTTTTAAAAGTCTCAAACTTCTCGGATAACCGCGGCCGAGTTCGGGAATCGGTATACGATCATCAATTACAAGGAGGTTATATTTTTCAACACGCCGGAACTCCCTTGCATACAGAATGTTTGCCGGGAGGGGCGGAAACAACTCATTTAGATGATGTTGCCACTTCTTAGCAAAAATTTCCTTATTCTTGCTCTGCTGCTTCATTGCTTCACTCAGCGAACTGCTTCCAAACTCATAGTGGATTACAACAGCAGAAGGTTGATAGATCACCTTGTACCCCAATTCGCGAATTTTCATGCACAAATCAGTTTCTTCATAGTAACCGGGATGGTAGATTTCATCAAACATTCCCGCCTCTTTGAAAATCGCGTTCTTTATTAACAGACAGGCAGCCGAGCAGAAATCAACCTCTTTTACATACGAATACTCAGGTTTAAAAGGATCGTCTCCCCTGCCGTAACCTGAGCAAGAACCATCGTTCCATATAATACTTCCCGCTTCCTGCAGTTTTCCATCGGGAAAGATCAATTTTCCTCCGACAGCACCGCAATGCTCGGTTTTCTCTGCTGTTTGTATAAGTATTGATAACAATGAAGGCGTTATTTGAGTGTCATTATTCAAAAATAGGAGCCATTCTCCCCGGGCAAGTTTAGCTCCTTGATTACTCCCTTTCAAAAAACCAATATTTTCTCTGTTTTTTATAATTATCGTGTTTTTTATTTTTCCTAACAGCTCTGATGTTGCATCACTTGAATTATTGTCAACAATGATAATCTCGTAAGGAACATCAGCGTGTGCCTTAATGGTTTCCAGACATTGGTAAGTGAGTTCTGCTTTATTGTAAAGCACCAGGATTATAGAAATTTTGGGAAGATCAAATATAGGAAACTCAACAATTGATGTTGGATTATTAAGAAATATATTTAGTTTGACCTTCGCCAACCCTTTAAGAAGATCTCTGAGATCCATTCTGCTTACCCCCGCTTGGATGTGCTGCATTCGTTCCCGATTTGCTATAGCAAGACTGCTTGCCTCATATATTACTAATATGCATCTATAAAAAGAGAGAATCGGGTTCAATTATCCAAGTTCGGAAAAATGGGTATACTTTGTTCCACCAAGTTCGATGATCCAGTGCTGGTTATATTCCATATCTACTTTCAATCCGGTCATTTCCATCATTTTTCGCAATATCACTCTATCAAGAACACAACGATGCCTTTCCCATCCCTCTCGGTCGCCTCCGAAAAGCAGCTTGTTAAAACTTTCGTTATTAATCTCCCCTGCCGCATACGCTTCTGCTATTTTCAGGCCGTCATAAATTCGGACATAGACTTTCCCGCCCTCTTTGGTTATTCTGAAACATTCCCGAAGAGCTTTTCCGATATCGTGATAGGGCAGATGTTCCAGCAAGTATCCTGGAACAATTACCTGTTCATAGGTGTTATCTTCCACAGGGATATTTCGGATATCTCCAACAATATCCACATAAGGCAACGGGCGGAGATCCAAATGTTCAAATCCCGGGCTAATACAATTGGGCAAGGCACCGATTTCCAAAGAATTCCCCTGCTTCTCCTGTTTCTCTTCGACTTTCGTATGTTTGGAGGCTACGATGTGATCCAAATAGTGCCTTAACTGTTGCATGTCCTTGGGAGGCTTTGGAGTTCCTCCGCTATACCCTTTTTGTTTGATATACTCTTTTATTACTTCAGGATGCTCATATGGAAAGGGCGTTCTTTCCGCCTGTTCCAACAGATGGTTTGCTGTTCTGCCTTCGTAAAAGTAAGGGTCCCCCATTTTACTTGCATATTGTTTTAACTTATCCAGAATAAATTCCATCGGTTTCGTGTATCCGTAATGAACATAATGCAATCCCGAATCAGCAATAGCAGGTCCTAATCCGATTAACGATTCATGTAAGGGGTTTATAAATTTTCGTCCAGGCCGGTTTTGAAACAGAAAAATCCGTTGGAAACGGCCATCATCATCACTCACATTCTGCATGGAATCCAAACCGAAATTAAGATGAAAAAAACGACAGGTATATGCGTCAATTTGATCGTATTCGGTAAGCACAGGCAGAACCTCTTCTATGTCCCGATAAAAAACTTCGTCTCCATCTATCTTTAAAATCCAGTCTCCCCTGCACTTAGACAGAGCAAAATTGGCTAGTTCCGAGAAATCTTCCGTTTGATATTCAAACCAGCACACCTTATCAAATTCGCTCAAGCGTTCTCGTGTACGGTCCGTGGACCCATTGTCAACCACCACAATTTCATCCACCACATTATAGATTGAAAGGATCGAATACGGAGCAAACTCCTCTTCATTTTTTACATAGTACATAGCGCTGATTTTGGGAGGTGTTTCCACAGAATCACCCTCTTTCCTTATATATGTTTATGAAAAAAATCAGTTTATCGAAACTGGTCATGCAGATCAAAATCACCCCAAGAGTACACCCCCTTTTCATCACCGGCATAAAATAAAACAATGAAAAACAAGATCCGCAAGGAGGACTGTGAATGGTTGGTCTCATGCTAACCACATACAATCAGCTTGAAGATACAAAAAAAACATTGGAAAGCCTTGAAAACAATACAAACATTCCTTTCAAATTTGTAATCGTAGACAATGCTTCCACGGACGGAACCATTCCTTATCTAAAACAGAAAGGTTATTACTTTATTGAAAACCCACAGCCTATCAGTCTATCAGCGGCATTAAATCAAGGATTGCGATATTTTCTTTCTGATCCTCACATACGATATATCGGATGGATACACAACGATATGACTTTTTATTTTAATTGGCTGGAACAATTGCTCGAACATTTAAGACAAAACAATCGTATCGGAAAATTGGCTCCTGTAAGCCTTCATATGTTCGGACCAGATGATCCGAAATTCGCAGAAGAATTTATGGCACAACATCAAGGCATATCCTATCCGGGAAATGCTTGTCCTTGGATTATGCCAAGAGAAGTAATTGAAAAAGTAGGATTGTTTGATGAGAGATTTATTCAATGCGGGGGTTATGAGGATTGGGATTACAACAACAGGGTTCTTGACGAAGGATATGAGGTAATGATAACCAAGGCAAGTGTTGTTTGGCATCCTGCAATGGGAACAAGAAAGAATCATGATGAGACTGATTCTGGCAGAAAAAACGCAGAACTTTACAGTCAAAAATGGGGCCCTCATCCAAGGGTGTAAAGTAAAAACAAACAGAAAAACCTGAAATCAATCAGGTTCTTTCTGTTTACTTGCACCATATTTCGATTATATTTCGTCAATATTATCATTGCTGCTCTTTTTTTTGTATAATTCTTCAACACAATATCACAATGAGTTCTCAGTTCTCTGTAATTTTCTTCATAAAATAACAATAATTGTTGCAAGTTTATATTTGCAGTTCGATGTGGATTGTGGGTCGGATTAATAATTTCTTTGTTAGAAAATGATGTAACAATGTTTGCTATATCTTCCTTCTGCGTTCCATTTAGATAAAGATGATAAGGCGAATATTCTGCTACTATTATTGAATCATCTCTTATTAGCGGCAAACATGCATCGAGAATGTCAAAATCTGCTCCTTGGGTGTCGATTTTTAATAAGTCAAAATATAAGGGGGCATGATCACCCAAACATTGTTTTAAAAAATCAACGGGATTCACCATAGGAATTCGGTATGGTAAGCGTTTGAAACTACCTGCGTCAGATCCGGTGTTTTTTGGCTTTGTACTACGATGATCCCCAAAATTATGGAAATTCATAAAAAAATCAACAAATTTATGCTCTCTTCCCAAGGCACAATTGAATGTATAGATATTTTCTACATTATTAAGTGAAATATTAATATTCAAAAGCGCATAATTGAGCGGGTCAGGTTCAAAACAATAGATTGTTGCTGTAGGCTGAACCTTAGCAAGAAAAATAGCTGTTGAGCCAATATTTGCACCGGCGTCAAGAACATGACTTCCTGGCTTAATCGTATTTTGTAAATAATCTAAGATTCCGTCCCTTACATTTTGCGAATTTCTTAATATTACACCAATCACTCCGTCTTGAGAATGTGTCAGCATTGTCATTTTAACATCATTAAGCAATACGTCGGTCTCAACAAAAGGGAACACAATTAACCCTCTCCTTAATATTCAGGCTTGATACCTAGTGCCCCTTCAGGCAACCTTGATCTTCTTTTGCTCTCTTAAAATTTGGGCGTGACGTTTATTCTTGTTTCGCCAGCAAAGATACTTACGAATAGCCGTGGCTAACTCTTTATGATCCTCGTAGTTGCTTCCGCAGAGGACGAATTTACGAAGTGGACCAAAATGACATTCAATTCGATTTCACGATGAAGCGTTTGTAGGTGTGAAAATCAATTCAATGTTATGTTCCTGCGCCCAGTCCTTGACTTTTTGATG
>NZ_JBHSHC010000072.1:0-21355 GCF_042652925.1 Effusibacillus consociatus | reverse complement strand
CTTGTGTACGGCTTATTTGGTATGCGCTTTTTCTTGGATACGTGCATTTGCTAAGGATTTCAGACTTCTTCCTCATTTCATGGAGATTCAATCTTCTGGCGCTATGATACCACATTTTTATGATTTCTTAGACATGGAAATAGCCCGTGAAAGTCACGGGCTATTTCCATGCAACGATTTATTCGAATTGGAACAATGCAGTTGACAGATAACGCTCACCAGTGGATGGAGCAACAGTCACAACTTTCTTGCCGGCACCCAGCTTCTGTGCTACCTGCAGGGCTGCGTAGATGTTTGCACCGGAAGAAATTCCGACCAAAATCCCTTCTTCCTTGGCAACCTTGCGTGCAAATTCAAATGCCACTTCGTTGTCCACCGTAATTACTTCATCGATCACTTCACGGTTCAGAATATCCGGAACAAATCCTGCACCAATCCCCTGAATCTTGTGCGGACCCGGTTGGCCGCCAGACAACACAGGCGAAGCGGAAGGTTCAACGGCTACGATTTTCACATCCGGACCGATTTCCTTTTTGAGTACTTCACCAACACCAGTGATTGTACCGCCAGTACCCACACCGCCAACGAACGCGTCCACTTGGCCGTCCAAAGCCGCCAGGATTTCGCGGGCAGTTGTTTCACGGTGAATTTTCGGGTTAGCAGGGTTTTTAAACTGCTGCGGAATGAAATAGTTGGGATTTTCAGCTTTAATTTCTTCAGCCTTGGCAATAGCACCCTTCATGCCCTGCGCTCCTGGAGTCAGCACCAGTTCTGCACCGTATGCACGAAGCAAGTTCCGCCGTTCCATGGACATCGTATCAGGCATGACAAGGATGGCACGATAGCCTTTCGCTGCAGCCATCATCGCGAGACCAATTCCGGTATTTCCGGAAGTAGGTTCGAGGATCGTATCTCCAGGCTTAATAATGCCTTCTTTTTCCGCTTCTTCAATCATCGAGAGGGCAATACGATCCTTCACCGATCCGCCCGGATTAAACGATTCCAATTTCAAATAAATTTCCGCATCATTTGGACCAGCTACATGATTTAACTTCACAATCGGAGTATTGCCGATCAATTCAGCGATCGAGTTTGCAACCTTCACCTATGGGGCCCCCTTTTAAATATCCGACTAAACTAGTTGGTTTAGTGATATTTTACTACTTTTGTTGAATTTGGTCAATTAGTGTTTCCAATTGTTCACTGGAAAAGAAGTATTTGTCCTTGCAAAATGAACAAACCAGCTCCGCGCCCTGGTCTTCCTCAATCATACTCCGCAGTTCTTCCGCCCCCAGTGACACCAGTACCCCTTCCAACCGCTCGCGATTGCAGCTGCATCGAAAGCGCACAGGTACCTTTTCGTGAAACTTGACCTCACCCGGAATCAAACGTTCCAGTATGGTTTCCGGAGTCGTACCTTCCGACAACAAAGAAGTGACACCCGGAATTTGAGACAGCTTTTCCTCGATATAGGAAATCTCTTCATCTGTCACACCGGGAAGCAGCTGAAGGATAAATCCTCCTGCGACTTTAACGGTATAGTCTCTGTCTACGAGCACTCCAACGCCAACTACAGAGGGCGTCTGTTCACTCTGTGTGAAGTAGTATGCGAAGTCTTCTCCCAATTCTCCCGAGATGATTTCTACCGACCCGCGGTAGGGTTCCTTGAGCCCAAGATCTTTAATTACGTATAAAAATCCGTCTCTGCCGACCGCACCCGCAACATCAAGCTTCCCTATGGAATTTAACGGGAGATCAACCTGAGGGTTGGTGCAATAAGCCCGAACCTCTCCCTCAGCGTTGGCATCAACGACAATCTGACCGATCGGTCCGTTGCCTTTCACTTGAATGGTTAACCGGTCTTTCCCTTTCAGCATGATCCCCATGATGGCCCCAACGGTTGCCGCTCTGCCCATAGCGGCCGTAGCCACAGGAGTAGCGTTGTGCCGATTTCTTAGTTCCTCAACCAATCCGGTTGTAATCGTGCCAAATGCGCGAAGTTTTCCCTCCAGTGCAGTTGCACGGACGATATAATCACTCATTCGAGACCTCCTGCGTTCATTTCGTTCCCACATCTATGTTAGCATGTTCTTCCCGGCGGAAGAAGTATTCAAAAAATAAAGGTTCAGTAACAAAGTCCAGGGAACATAATTCGACAAATCGACAAAAAAAGGAAAATCCAAATCATCGTCGTATGGAATAAGTACCTCTACCAACCCATACGAAAGGGATGATTTGGATGCTTACCCATTGTATCATGCAGTTCGAAATGAGGAAAGTTCCTTACCGAATTATGAGACAAGAAGAGATTCCGTTCGGTTACCCGAACGCCGGACTTCATCGCGATCTCGCCTTATTAACAGACGGCGGGCATTGTCCCAACTGCGGAGCATGGTGCACGTATGTTCATGAACGATGCCCTAGAGTTGTCATTTCCGGAAGTTTCAACGGCACTCCTGTTTACGATTCCTTTGTGCACCGTCGATTTACATGCGACAACTGCCATCGCACCTTTATGGAACGACTCTCTTGGCTGGAACCGTATCAACAATTGACGGAGTCAGGTAAAACCGCTTTGCTGTACACTGCTGCGGACAGCACGTTTAAAGCGACAGGCGTAGACTTTGGACGTAGTGGCCAAAATGTCAAGGTTCATGTTCGTCGACATTACAACTCGCTCCAGACAGACGACTTCAATAATCGAACAACGCCTGCTTACATGGGCATTGATGAAATTAGTCTTGCCAAGGGCAAAGGGAGCTACCGCTTGGTGGTATATGATCTCACCGTGCCGTGGCGTCCTCAGTTGATGCGAATCCATGATTCACGCAAAAAGGATGAAGTCGCTGCCCTACTGCGTCAGTTCAAACACCCAGAACAGATTATCGCAATTGCTATTGATATGTGGGAACCTTACAAAACGGCGATTGAAACCGCCTTACCCCATGTTTTGGTCGTAATCGATGCCTTTCATGTGATTCAAGCGTCAACCAAAGCTTTGGAAGAGGTACGCAAAGCGATCCAGAGTAGGCTAACCAAAGAACAGGCTTTGGCTTTGAAACAAGATAAAGAGTTGTTCAATCGCCCGATTGAAGACTTGTCGGCTGACGAGAAAGAACGCCTGCAAGCTTGGGAACAAGCCATTCCAGAGTTAGCACTGGCCGTTTCTCTGCATCAGAAGCTTCGCTGCTTATACCGTTGCCGGGACTTTGAAGAAGCACTAGACTTGTTGGCAGATTGGGAGCGTGAAGTCATCGCTGCTGGCTTAGACCCATTTCACAAAATGTTGAGAACCATTTGGAATTGGCTTCCTGAGATTATGAATCGATTTATATGCAAAATATCCAACGCGAAAACGGAGGGTAAGAACAACCAACTTCGCGCGATGAATAAACAGGGTTTCGGTTATTCCATTGCCTCTCTTAGAGCAAGGATGCAAATAAAAGAGGATCAGACCGCCGTCATTCGATGTCGGCAGCACCAGGATTGTAAACAGAAAAAATCAGGTTAGACCCCATTCGACAACAGTTGAGTCATCATTGCTTTTGTATTGTCGAATTTTGTCGGTTATCCCGGAAGATGTTACTGAACCAAAATAAAAAAAGGAGCCCAATGGGCTCAAGGAAGGAAGGTGTTTAAAGAGGGTCGAAATAGCTAACACGATTCTTGTCTTTATTATAATTGAGAAAGATTATCATTGTCAACTATAGATTCTGCTTTCTGGCCCAGTACCAGCGAAGCTGACACCAGGGGCAAAGAAGATTGAAATATTTGGTATCCTTTGCCCCTGTCAAACGACGGAGGTATTTCTTTTTTAATCCTGTATGGTTTGTCGCCTCTTTTTTATTTTGTAGGAGGAATAAGACTATGGTTAGTTTTTATCGTCTGGTTCGTCATCAGTTATTAATTGTAAAGGGAAATGCACGTAAAAGTTACCGTCGAGAATATAAAAACAACAGTCAACATCGATAATAAGATCTTTAGACAGGTGTCCAGCTTTAACTGGTTTATGATGAGCAATGTCGTTACAGCCAGCACACAACGTATAATAATTGTCCAAAAAATTATCAAATTAGTTCTCCATAAGTTTTATTTGTCACTCATTGTCGAAAATTACTTATTTCCAAATATATGAACTTATAGTATATTATACCTGTAAGTAAAACTACTAATTGGGGTGATAGTTTGTGAAAAAACTGTTTGCGTTCATTTTGGCAATTCTGATGGTATTTACTTCTGCACAAGCGTTTGCCGCTGGCAACGGAAAGCAAATTCAAATTTCAGCCGAAGACGAAAAATTTCTTCTTCAGCATTGGGAAAATGAAGGTGTAGACAAAGCAACACAGAAAAAACTTCTCGACAAAATCAAGAAAGGGGAAACGCTCGACTCCGATAAACCCGAAAACATTGAGAAAGTAAGCAAAGCATTAGCAATCAAAGGGGCGGGAAGAAAAAAAGTAACCTTCCGGGACGGTTCATTCGTTATTCAGTCGGTTTCAGGCGGAACCGTTTCTTGCGGAACTGGATATTGTAACTATACTGACGCAACAGTCGAACGAACTGCTTGGTAGGGTGGAATGCAATTCAAAGCGAACTTTACTGTACTTAACACCACTGGAAGTTATATTTCGAGAGTTTACGACGCACAGACTTGGGGAGCTGGTTCTTATAGCGATGTAAACCTAAGCATCGCAAAAGCTCAAGAAAGTCTCGAAGGATATGCGGAAGCAGTACTACGTGCAAACCATACTGCGTTCGGTTGGGTTTCAGTAACAAGAATTCTGAAATTATATGTCGGAGCGAGCCAGTATTGGGATTGGGCAAACTACTAAGGTGGTAAAAAGAATGGAACAATCAACCGCAAACACTTTGTTCGAAGGCGTAACCATCGGATTCATTGTCCTATTCGCCGCTATCGTTGTGTCAGCAAGCATAATAGCCTATCGCTACTTTAAACGGAAAAAATCATAACCTAGACTGGAAAGGCGGTCATATATGTGGCCGCCTGTATTCTTCATCAGTATTCCTTCGGCAGAAGTATGGTTGTATGGTTTTTTTGTCTTATGAAGTTTGAATCGGTAATCTTATCTAATTGAATGCCGCAGTCGATAAAGCTTATAATTCCGGAGTTCTCCTAATCGCTTCCGCAGGTAATAACGGTTATGACCCAAAAGGAACGATTATCTATCCGGCTGCATACGATTCAGTTATCGCTGTGGGTGCAGATGATCAGCAGAACAATCGAGCAAATTTTTCTAGTGTTGGTCGCCAATTGGAACTAATGGCTCCTAGAGTTGGAATCGAAAGTACAGTACCGGGAGGATATGCTTTGTATAGTGGAACTTCTATGGCGGCCCCCATGTAACTGGCGTAGCAGTTCTCAAATGGCAAGAGAAGCCGAGTTTGACTAATTTGCAAATACGAAACACTTTAAATAAAACATCCGTTCCTCTAGGAGATTCTTTTTCCTATGGAATGGGGTAGTAGATGCTCTTGCCGCAGACAACTATCCGGAGACCACCACTACAAGCAGTGGAGGGAAAAAGAAATTGTAGAACATGATGCCTCTGTAGATTTGACAGAGGCATTTTTACGTCTGTATCGAATTCTAAGAGTCTTAGTACACGATACTCACTTCACATTTAATTCGATCTACTTTGCGGGTGGTATCAGCTACTCTGGTACTACCCCTTTTTCCTCCATCTCCAGATTTCAGTTTGATATACTTGTAAACAGAGGAAGGTGAGAAACTTGGACAACCGTAAGATCATGCATGTCGATATGGATGCTTTTTTTGCGGCAGTTGAACAACGGGACAACCCGTCTTTACGAGGTAAACCGGTAATTATTGGAGGCTCTCTTGAGTCGCGCGGCGTTGTATCGACAGCCTCTTATGAAGCCCGCCGTTACGGAGTGCATTCCGCCATGCCTATTTCTGAAGCTAAACGGCGCTGTCCGAACGGAATCTTTCTGCCTGTAGACGGTGCGAAATACCGGGAAGCATCCCGCCATATTTTTCGGATATTCAACCGCTACACGCCTCTTGTGGAAGGGCTCTCTCTTGATGAAGCATTCTTGGATCTTACCGGATGTGAGAAACTGTTTGGACCCGTGATCACGATTGCCCAAAAAATCAAATCGGAAATCCACAATGAGCTGGGCTTGACCGCTTCCGTGGGACTTTCCTATTGCAAATTTCTTGCAAAAATGGCCTCGGATATGGACAAACCGGACGGACTTACCGTAATCGGACCGGCCGAGCTGGCCACACGGATTCATCCCATGCCCATTGCAAAACTGTGGGGAGTCGGGAAAAAAGCGGCTCCTCAACTGGAGCGGCTGGGGATCCGAACAATCGGCGATGCAGCCAAGATGGATCTTCATGCCATACGCCGTTATGTCGGCAGTTTGGCTGACCATATTTATATGCTGGCGCAGGGCATCGACCCCCGTCCCGTGGAACCCTACCACGAGCGAAAGTCGATCGGACAAGAAGTCACTTTCGCCGAAGATGTCGGAGATATCCAGTTCCTGCATACCACGCTTCTGGCACATGCAGAGATTGTCGCGCGCGAATTGCGCCAGCGAAAGCTCGAAGCCAAAACCATTACTTTAAAATTGCGGTATCCGTCGTTCCAAACGATCACCAGAAGTCATACGGTAGCCGAACCGACTCAACTGGATGACACCATTTATCAGATCGCCCGTACATTGTTAGCAAAATGTGAGCTCAAGCCGAATGAAAAAGTGAGACTGATCGGAGTCTCCACGAGCGGACTCGTCCCGGAACGGGGCCATCAACAAGTCACTCTCTTTGAAGAAGCCCCTGAGAAGTCCCACAAACTGATGCAGGCGGTGGATTTGATTAAAGATAAATTCGGGGAGCGGGCCGTTACCCGAGCGAGGTTGGTTAGGAAGGAATAGCAAAAGGGAGTGTATCGTTACACCCCCTTCGAAATCACTCACCGATTTTTCTCCCAAATCATCCGTAATCCTTTCAGCGTAAGGAAAGGATCAACTTCTTGAATCGTATAGGAATCAATGGCTATTAACCTGGCGAATCCGCCGGTGGCAATGACCTTGAACGGAAGCCCCATTTCTTCTTTGATTCGGTTTACGATGCCGTCTACCTGCCCGATAAAACCGTAATACACACCCGACTGGATATTGGTGACCGTATTGCGACCCACTACGGATGGTGGGCGAACAAGTTCGATCCGAGGAAGCTTGGCCGCTCTCTGGAAAAGGGCGTCTGTCGAGATTCCGATGCCCGGAGCAATCGGTCCGCCCAAATACTGGCCTTTTTCATTCAATACACAAAAGGTGGTCGCCGTTCCGAAATCCACAACAATTAAAGGCGGTCCGTAGATTTCAAGCGCCGCCACCGCGTTAACGATCCGGTCGGCACCTACCTCACGCGGATTTTCCATATTAATATTGAGACCTGTTTTGATGCCCGGTCCCACCACCAGGGGTTTGATTCCAAAGTATTTGTCACACATGCGCTCAAGCGCAAACATCAAAGGGGGTACCACGGACGAAATCACTATCGCATCTATGTCTTCATAGCGAAGTCCTTTATCCTGAAATAATCCCTTGACCAGAATTCCGAACTCGTCTTCCGTTCGCTCCCGAACAGTAGCAAGCCGCCAGTGATAAGCCAACTCGTTTCCGTCATAGACTCCCAACACAATATTTGTATTTCCGACATCAATTACAAAAATCACTCGAACTCCCCCTGCCCCCGCTCCTGTTTTTTGTCTATTCCTCCGTAAGTAACTCGAGGGAAATATCAAGACTCCTGGCCGCCGTTGTAAGCGCCCCGACGGTGATATAGTCCACACCGGTTTTTGCGATGTCGACAATGGTCTCCTCCGTAACATCTCCCGATGCTTCGGTCAGCGCACGCCCTGCTATCCTGTCAACTGCTTCCCGAATCGTTTCGGGATTCATGCTGCCGAGCAGAATTATATCTGCTTTGACTTCCAGTGCTTCTTCAATTTGTTCCAAAGAATCGACTTCCACTTCTACCTTTGTGGTATGAGGGATTTGGTGACGAGCCGTCATTATTGCCTGTTTGATTCCGCCGGCGATCCGTATATGGTTGCTCTTTATCACGACGGCGTCATAAAGTCCGAACCGATGATTTCGCCCTCCGCCAACCGTAACAGCATATTTCTCCATGATTCGGAGACCGGGAGTGGTTTTTCGGGTATCTACGATTTTTGCATTGTAATAGCGAACAAGCTCCACAAAGCGGGCAGTTCGAGTGGCAATACCTGATAACCGTTGAACAAAATTTAACGCTACACGTTCGGCGGTAAGAATGGAACGGGCGGATCCTTCCACTTCCAGGATGGCTTGTCCCGATGCCACAGCTTCTCCATCTTTGGCGCGTGCCGTAAGCTTTAAATCGGGATCCACTGTTTTGAACACATGCTCGGCTATTGGGAGTCCCGCCAAAATACCCGGTTCTTTCATAACCAGGGCACCTTTTACTTTGTGTTCTTCCGGTACAATGCTGTTCGTCGTAATATCGCCAAACCCGATATCCTCTTCCAACGCTCGTGCAAGTAAAGATTCAATCACTCGAAGATCCAGCTTCATCAGACGGCACCTCTTGCCTGGGAAATTTTCTCGTTCCAGAAAAGCACCCGGGAAACCCGGGTGCTTTATTTATACTCTGTCTGGATACCTTATTCCTGCTTATTTTGATCCTCGGATTTTGTTTCATCGTCAGCTTTCGGATGAGTCGCTTCCGGGACTTGTTCACCCTTCATTAAAGCTTCAATCTGCGCTTTATCGAGAGTTTCTTTTTCCAAAAGCGTCTGGGCCAAAAGTTCCAGCTTATCCCGATGCTCGGTCAGAACTTTCTCGGTCCGCTTGTAGCAAACGTCAATGGTTTCACGCATTTCTTTATCAATCTCATAGGCGATTGCATCACTGTAGTTCTGTTCGGATGCAATGTCACGTCCCAAAAAGACTTGACCTTGGCGATGGCCGAATTGTAAGGGACCCAACTTTTCACTCATCCCAAATTCGGTAATCATTCGGCGGATGATGCCCGTAGCTCGCTCCAAATCGTTATGGGCGCCTGTAGAAATTTCGCCCAAAACCAATTGTTCGGCTACCCGCCCCCCAAGAAGACCGCACACTTTATCAAGCATTTCGCTCCTGGTTGCAAACCAGCGATCCTCTTTCGGCAGCATCACGGTATAGCCACCCGCCATACCGCGGGGGATAATGGTCACTTTGTGAACCTCGTCAGCTCCCTCAAGGAAGTAGCCTACAACTGCGTGACCCGCTTCATGGTAGGCCACCAGTCGCCGTTCCTTCTCGGAAACCACGCGGGATTTTTTCTCCGGACCGGCAATCACACGGTCAATCGCTTCGTCAACCTCGGGCATTTCAATTTCTTTCTTGTTGCGTCTTGCAGCCAACAAAGCTGCCTCATTCAGTAAGTTTTCAAGATCCGCACCGGTGAATCCGGGAGTCATCTTGGCGATTCCGTCAAGGTTGACCTCAGGAGCCAAAGGCTTGTTTCTTGCATGTACTTTCAGGATTTCCTGTCGTCCTTTCACATCCGGGCGATCAACCGTAATTTGGCGGTCAAAACGTCCGGGTCGCAGCAAGGCCGGGTCAAGAATGTCCGGGCGGTTCGTTGCGGCTACGATGATAATCCCTTCGTTTGCACCGAATCCGTCCATCTCAACAAGCAGCTGGTTCAACGTCTGTTCACGCTCGTCGTGACCACCGCCAAGGCCGGCTCCACGGTGACGGCCGACAGCGTCTATCTCATCGATAAAGATGATACATGGGGCATTTTTCTTCGCCTGCTCAAACAAATCCCGGACCCGGGACGCACCGACACCAACGAACATCTCGACAAAGTCAGAACCGGAAATGGAGAAAAACGGAACGCCCGCTTCACCGGCAGCCGCCCGTGCAAGCAAAGTTTTCCCGGTACCTGGTGGTCCGACAAGCAATACCCCTTTCGGGATTCGGGCACCCAATGCGGCAAATTTCCGGGGATCTTTCAGAAACTCCACAACTTCCACCAATTCGTTCTTCTCTTCGTCCGCACCCGCCACATCATTGAATGTGACTTTCTTCTTTTCTTCCGTATACAGCTTCGCGCGGCTTTTGCCGAAGTTCATCACTTTCGAACCGCCGCCCTGCGCTTGGTTCAAGAAGAAGAAGAACAAGAGGAACATAATAATAAACGGCAGCAGCCCTGTCAATAACGTGATCCATACGGAGTCACGCGGAGGCTCGTTAATTCTGACCTCAGCCTTTGTAGTCAAGAGCTCTTCTGAGAACACTTCACTGATAATGGCACGAGATGTAACTCTGTCTCCATTGTCCATCGTTACATTGAGCTTAAGAGTAAGACCATCGGGGGTAACTTCAACCGTTCTCACCTTTCCCGCCTTCAATTGATCCATCACATAGTTGAAGGGCTTTTCGGTCGGTTCGGCTTTTTGTCCGGTGACAAAGCTTACAATCCCCACAATGATAAGAAAAATCATCAAATAGAATCCGAGATTCCGGAAAACTCTGTTCATCTCTTACCTCCTCCCGGTCACAACGCGGAAAAGCATAGCAGCGACCTTATTATCAACTATATACATCTGGCTTCAAAATCCCTACATATGGCAGGTTGCGATATTTTTCCGCATAATCAAGACCGTACCCGACAATAAACTCATCCGGTACTTCAAACCCTGAATAATCGGGTGTGATCTCAATCTTGCGACCGCCAGGCTTGTCAAACAAAGTGACAATCTTAACGGATACAGCATTGCGACGCAGCAGGGTATCTCTCAGATAAGACAGAGTCAACCCTGAATCCACAATATCTTCCACGATCAGCACATGTCGTCCTTCCAAGCCAGTTTCCAGATCCTTCAGGATTCGAACCACACCTGAAGATTTCGTCGATACCCCGTAGCTCGATATCGCCATAAAATCCATCTCAAGCGGCATGTCGACTTTTTTTACCAAATCTGCCATAAACAGAACAGCGCCTTTGAGTACACAAATTACCAGTGGATTTTTGTCCGCATAATCCGCCGCAATTTGCTTGCCCAATTCCGCAATCCGGTTCTGAATCTGTTCTTCGGTGAACAAGATTTGCTTTATATCATTGCGCATTCTGGCTGCTACCCCCTGTGTCGTTTATGTCACCTCTGAACCGTTTCTATCTACGCTTATGCGGAGTGTCACTCGAGTTTCCGGGCGCACCGGCGCTAGGCTTCCGCGGCGAATTCCGGTCACCCATACGATTTGATTCTCCAGCACCCATAAGGGCCAGTGATCCCGCTGCTCTCTGGGAACTCGCGCTTCCATCAGAATCTCTTTGATCTTCTTGGTTCCCGCCATTCCCTGCGGTCGGAAAACGTCTCCATGCCGACGCGAACGAATAACAAACTTTCGTCCCTTTATGTCGTCGTAATCGAAAACGGCCTCCCATGGATTTGAAGGGGAAACCGACCCCTTTACCAATTCGAGCGATCCTCGTATAGGAAACTCCGAAAGCTCAAAAAAATGGGGGACAGAAACCGTTTCTTCCAACAGATGCGGAACCGGCAACTCCGCTCGGATCTCCTCCGCCGGAGAGGAATATCCCATTTTCTTCCCAATATGTAATAAATCATATTCCCTCCAAGCCTGAATTCCATCCGGCAAATCGATTCGGGCAGAAGGGTTCGAGTGCTGCGCTAAACGGAGAATTTGCTCAATATGTTTAGCTTCCCACTCTTTGGTATGTCCGCATAGATAATATAATATTAGTGTAATTGTCCGACGTTGTAAAGCAACCGGGGCGTCCAAGAGGCGACACGTTTGAAGTGTCATTTTCTTGTCATTTTTCTCAAGCATCGCTTGCTGAAGAAGAACCTCCGTCTGTTCTTCCAGGTAACGGTCCTCGTCGGCCGCAATTTTCCCCAATTGTAGAAGTGCCCGCTTTATGTTTCCATTATATTGGGATTGGAGTAAAGGAATTAGTTGTAATCGTAT
The DNA here is from genome assembly GCF_042652925.1 of Effusibacillus consociatus. Taxonomy (NCBI): domain Bacteria; kingdom Bacillati; phylum Bacillota; class Bacilli; order Caryophanales; family Alicyclobacillaceae; genus Effusibacillus; species Effusibacillus consociatus. The sequence continues at coordinate 9,337 of NZ_JBHSHC010000072.1, read as the reverse complement.
CTTATTACGAAAATACTCGGTTAATGCATTTGATGAATCAGTTCGGTATGGAATATTTGCTACTCGACAGTATTCCTCAATTTCTTCTCTTCCTATGTACAAAAATGGACGCACAAGCTCAAGTTCGTTCATCTGTCTTCGTAAAGGGATACCAGCCAGCCCGGATACGGACGTCCCCCTTAAAATTCGCATCAAAATCGTTTCCGCCTGATCATCCGCATGGTGAGCCAATGCCAATTTGTTTGCGCCAATCGACTGCGCTGTCTCTTCAAAAAATTGATACCGCAGTTCTCTGGCCGCAACCTGTGTAGGGACGTTTTTCTCTTCTGCGAAAGCTTTTACATGCGGCTGTCCGAGATGAAAGGGAAGATTGAGCTTGCAGCAAAGATCCTCAACAAATCTGGCGTCTTCGATTGACTCCTCCCCGCGCAGGCCATGCTCCACATGGGCAACGTGAAGTTCCCACCCTTCTTCTTCAGCCAGCTCGTGCAAAACGTATAACAGAGCAACCGAGTCGGCGCCGCCGGAAACTCCCGCCAGGATCCGGTCCCCATTTTGAAAAAGGCGATCTTCCTTAATCGTCCGTCTCACTCTGTCCAACACGCTGCTTCCTCCTGTCCATCCGAACCAAAGCCCCTGCCAATACCAAGCCGGCAGCAACCCCGCCTGCCATCAGGAAAGTTTGGGTTGCGTTCGCAATTCCCGTTATATAATCCTCTGCCACGAATGCGCGCATCGTATTTAGTGCGCTCATCCCCGGCACAAGCATCAGAATGCCCGAAACTATAAAAACCGTACCCGGCAGCTTCTGCATGCGGGCAAGCACTTCGCTGGCAACAGACACAAAGAACGCCCCGGCGAATACCCCCGCCACCGGACTCATGTGTAAAGCTTCTGCCCCGTCCCGAATCAGCAGCGCCCCGGCACCCACCAAACCTGCCGGCAGTAACGCACGCTTAGGCACATTATAGATCACAGCAAAGGCAACGGTCGCAAGAAATCCCATCAGAAGGCGGATCATTGAACTAAACCTCCCGCCTGCAGGACAAGCACCAGAGCAACCGCCACAGCGATTGCAAAAGCGGTTAAAAACGCTTCCGCCGAACGTGCCACCCCGGATAGCAAATCGTTTGCCATCAGATCTCTCACCGAATTGGTGACCGCCAATCCGGGAACCAGCGGAATCAACGCTCCCAAGCTGATTTTGTAAAATTGTTCCCCAACCCCAAGCCTCACGAACAATAAAGCCATCATGGTTGACGCAAACGCCGCAAAAAAGACAGCCAAAAAGCGGGGCATCCAGCGATCGAACACTTCCATCAGAAAATTGGCAAGACCTGCACAAACGGCACCCGGGATAAAATCGGCCCACATCCCGTCGAACAGGATTGTGAATCCCCCTCCCGCCAAGGCTCCGCAGACATGTCTCAGCCAACTGGGGTACTCCGGCTTTGCGGCTTCAATTTCCAACAACTTCTCCCACACCTGCTGCATGGTTATATGTCCACGCTCAAATTGACGGGACAAATCATTGATTCTGGATACCTTTGTCAAATCCACCTGCAGTCCTTCCCCGATCCGGTACATCCGTGTCTCGTTCCCTTCATCGGACGTTACACTGATGAAAATACCTGTCGGGGTAACAAAGCTGTATACGGATTTGACACCGCTTGCCAATCCCAGCCGTTCGATTGTTTCTTCCGCCCGGGCCGTTTCGGCCCCATTTTTCAGCATCAAAGCGCCTGCTTTTAAGCAAATTTTTACCGTTTGTAGGAGATGTGTACTCGTATTCATGCTTTTATTTTACCATAAAAAGGCGCAGCACCATCGACATGGAAAGAACCGCCGATCCAATTACCAGCCAATGTGACCAATCCCATTCCCGTGAAAGCTCCCTGTCGATTTTTCGAAAAAATCGGCCTGTTCCTTTTGATCCTTTTCCTTCTCGATCAGAAACCGGGATTTGTAAGACGGCCACCCTCATCTGGCGTGCATTTCGAAACCCGCCGCGCCACGCTTTCTCGAGCATTGGCAGCCATGCTCTTGTTGCCGGGCTTTGTGAAAGGTGTTTTCGGATTTTGATGAAACCCGATCTGCCGGGAATTATCTTTTGGGTGTCCGGAAGCAGCAGCTTTACCAGCAGCATGGCGGCAGCAAACAAATCATATCCGGATTCCGCCCGCCGGGAACCGGTATGCCAGGTTGCGCGATCATACCACTCGGTATATTGCCGGATTCCCTCTCCCAAGCGGGTGGCTCCCCCAAAATCCACAAGACGGACTTCCCCTGTGATCGGATTCACCAGCACATTCTCCGCTTTCAAATCTCCAAATGCATACCCGATCTCATGAAGCTGCTGCAGGAAATCCAACAACTGTAGAGCAATGGAACGTATCGCCGTGAACCCAATGTCCCGAATGTAGGAGGAGACCGGAATCCCTGCTATGTACTCCATTGTGTAGAAGAACACCTGCTTCCCGTCTTCCATCACCGCATCGTCCAAATCGGAAACAAAAGGTCCGAGGCGAAAGCCTTGGACCGTATTCGTACCACCACTCTGGAGTTTGTTCTGCAGTTGTCGGAGGAGTCTGTATTCGAGTGCAATTCCGGTCGCATCGGTTGACAGTTTCAAAGCATATTTTCGGTTGTTTTCCAACGCCAGGTAGACCTGTCCGTTCGCTCCGGATCCAAGCGTTCGAATGATTCGGTAGGAGCGACCGTTCCACCGCCCACGCACATCAGACGACGTAACTGCGTGCGCTCCCATACAATCGCTCCTTCCCGCTCACGAATAAACTGAGCGCTTGCTCGAGAGCAGGACCAGTCGGAGTGCCGCCCGAAGCGGTCAGTTCGCTGCTTAATGCAGTCAGTCCCGGCCTCTCGCAGAATTGGGACACAATCTTTGCAACCCCGCCTGCTGACGGATAGGTCATAACAGCTACCTGATGCTTCCCTTTCCTTGCATCCAGACCAATTTCCAAATCGCGGATTGCGTCCCGGACCTGCGGCAGCTTATCGTTCATGCTTGCCGATACATCCACCAATAACACAAGGCGGAGTTCAGCTTCTTCCCCCGCCTGATCGATGACACGGGCAATCTCCATCCGTTTGTCCGGAGGCAAATCGGTCATCTCACTCCCCACAATAGCCCGTAACTCCTTGTTTACGGCTTGCTGTATCGTCATCTGCATCGTATAGCGGGTCATCATGTGCATGGTTTGAGCAAGCTGCCGCATCTCAACAATCCGGCTCATTCCGCCACCCGCTGCAGCAATTTCCCGCACCTCCCGTTCTCCGCTGCTGCGAAGTGAACCTCCGTCCACGATTCCTATCACATTCACTCCGATTCCATGTTCACGGGCTACTTCCGCCGCGTGAACCGGATTTCCTCCAATGTTTGAACACCCATCGGTAATCAATAGAATTTGCTTTAATTCAACTTGCTCCCACATACTCCCAACTCCTCGGTTACTATACTAATTCTAGTATGTCCGAGGAGATAGACTGTTAAAACAGGATGTCCAACTTGTTACAGGTTACTCAGCAGCCCCTTGCACCGTTACCGGATTGGCTGCAACCGCTTTTTTGCGCTTGATTCGTTTCATTCCCGGCAGACGAATCGTTGCCCATTCAGGGTGATACTTTTCGATTCGGGCCACCAGGACCGTCATATCGTCCACGATCTTTCCGTGGTTGACGCGTACCGCAAGCTCGACCAGCATATCTGCAATCGCCTGCGGATCCGTAGAGTCGAACCTTGCAATTTGTTTCTTCAGCCAGTCCTCCTTGTCAAATACATGCTTTGGAGCATCATAAATGCCGTCTGACATCAGGATCAACAAATCCCCTTCCTTTAAGTCGGCCACCACAGTCTGAATATCGATATCCTGCAGAATTCCAATAGGCACATTTTCACCCCGGACGGAAATCACCTCGTTCCCCCGTTTTACAAAGGACGGTACAGACCCGATTTTTAAAAATTCGGTTTGTGCATTAAACTGATCAATCAGTGCCAAATCCAAAGTTGTGAATATTTCGTCTCTTGAACGCAGAAGCAGCACTGAATTCACCGTCTTGATCGCAAGCTGTTCGTCAAAGCCGGCCTTCAGCAGCTGCTGCAGCAATCGTATGGCCGCACTCGATTCCTGCATAGCCCGCTCACCGTTGCCCATCCCGTCAGATACGGCAACCGCGAATTTTCCATTGCCAACGTCAAGAGTGGTAAAGGAATCCCCGCTGAGAATTTTCCCGTCTTTTGCGGCGGATGTGACCGCAGTTTCCACATGATATACTTTCGCCGAACGGAATACCGCTATTAAACAGCCATCCCCGTCCGTCCGTTTTTCCGCAACCGTAATATTTTCCCCTATAACCTCAGACAGTAAGGGGGCAATCAGTTTCTCGCACTCGCTCATATCGTTGGCGACGGTCTGCGTCACCTCAATCTCAACTTTCCCCTCTTCCAATGAAATGATATCGACGGAACGGATGGACAATCCCAACTGCTCCAATGACGCAACGATAAGCTCTTCATGATCCGCCGATGCGTGGTTTTCTTTTTGCAGCTCCTCCGTCAGCTCTCTCATGATCGCGGAAACTCCATGCAATTGAGCCGCAACAAGGTCTCTGCTATCCTGCAACCGTTTTTGCCACATCAAATCCCGTTTCATCGAGTCGGTAACTTGATACATTGCAGGCAGCACTTGGTCGGTTCGAACACAACGTTTTCGGAGATCGGGCGGAATGCTTTCCTTCACAACAACTCCGCTCGTATCAAGTACCTCCAAGGTTTCGCGGAATGCATGGAAAGTCTGGTAAAAATCCCTGTCCCAACACTGCTCCCTTTTAAAGCAGGAGGAACAAACCTGCTTGGCCACCGACTCTACGGTCGCACTAAGCGCCTCATCCTCTCCACGGTGCGGAATTGCCGCGAGTTGAGAAAAGGAGCGTGACAACTCCTGAAACACATTCGACACTTCTCGAATTCGTCCCGCCATCAGGTCCCGAACCCGTCGAGCGTAGTCCTGCTGCGACAGGTAATGCTGATGAGTGCCGGGTACATATCGCGACACCTGCTCGATAAATCCTTTAGGAGTTAACAGCAGCAGGACCAATCCGCAAAGAGTCTCCTGCACCGCAACCGCCACCTGCGGCAGATCCTGCACATATACGGCCAAGATTGCTGTTCCTAAGACAAATCCGATACCGACCCCGATCTTCCTGGCGTCTTTTAATAATCCTCCCAATAATCCGGAAAGTGCGAGCATTCCGATTTGGCCCACGGCAGTCAGACTGGCCATCGCGAGTATGATTCCAGTGACAACACCAACGCTGGCTCCCACTCCGGCCCCTCCAATAAAGGCGAAAAGCATGATCAGATACCGGCTGAAAATATTTTCAAATGACATCGATCCAAGTTGAACCCCCGATAATCCGGTCAAAACGGATGCCATCAAGATCACCAAACAGAAAATTTCTTCATTCCGAAGCTCTTTCACCCCGCGCTGGAACGTAAAAATCGGCAGCGACTGGATAAAGATCAAGGTAAGAACCATCGCCAGGAACCCTTCAATAAGTCCCATCATCAGCGAATAGCGAGACATATCATTCAACGCAACCGCAAACCCGATCTTGGAGCCGGCATCCACCAAGAACACCACAAATGGGATCATATTCAAGCTTAACGCCTTCTTTCTGGACAGAAGGCCATGAACCCCTCTATAGAGGGCAAGCATTCCCACTAACGTCAATACATGACCGATACTATGGACGGTTGCCGCTCCTAACAGTAACGCGATCATCACTTTCGTTGAGATGGCTTTTTTCAGTCTCAGCATCACAGCATACAACGATAGGGCAAAAGGTGAGATCTCCCCGAGGATCTCAGCCCTGCCCAACAAGAAAGCCATCAGGACCAGCACGGCCGATGATTTGATTAGCGCTTGTTTCTCCCACCATTTTTTTAGGCTTGTCCACTTCGATTCCCGATCCGTATTTTCTTGTCCGCCTACAACCGTTTCCCCGGCACTTGCAGAAGCACCCTGCAGTCCTATCCTCCAGATCCGTTTCCACACAACGATTCCCCCTGCTCCTCGATTAAGTAGCCACATTATAGCAAGGCATGTCTACAAAGTTTGTCGTAACCGCACGATGAAAACGATCTTTTTTCCGACAAGATACCCCTTTCCGCCAAGAAATTTATAGTTTTAGCCTCGCTAAACAGCCATACAATCCTCTGTTCTTTTCGGTTCTTTCTCCAGCAAGAAACAGGTTCCCTCGAAATCGATGCCTGTTCCTGGGGAAAAATGAGCACCATCTATGTCGAAACCTTTTTTTCCAGTCGACAGAAAAACTGAAAATCGGTATCGTTATAAGTAATAGACTGGTACGTTAAGGAGCGAATTGGATGCGGCCGATCAAATACTCCATCTATATGAATATTGCGGAAGAGCTTGCAAGGGCTTCCACTTGCCGAGTTCATGTGGGTTGTGTGGTAGTAGGACCTGATGGAGTCATACACGGACTTGGGTACAACGGATCCCTGCCAGGCCATCCGCACTGTGAAGATGTTGGCTGTGATTTTGACGATCACGGCCATTGCAGAGCAACGCTCCATGCCGAACGAAACGCATTGCGGCGGGCATCCGAAAAAGCCCGTAGCGGGATTGCATTTGTCACCCATTTTCCCTGTCCCGATTGCGCAAAAGAATTAGTCGATTACGGAATCGTTGCCGTGGTTTTCAAGAACGATTACCGCCGCAGCCCGATATCCGTTCGAATCTTGGAAAGAGCAGGTATGCAAGTCGTGCCGTTTGCTGGAAAAAAGGATGAAGATTGGATTGCACTTGAAGTAAAAATCGGATGGCGCTCACCCACAACAGGAGGTATCGTTGGATGACCACTTCCCATATGAAAACAATTACTCTTCCCCGGCTAAACAAGTTAACCCCTACGCTGGAATCCACCGCGCTGAAATTACTGGAGGAAGCAGGGGAACTGGCACAGGCCATCGGGAAGTTCCGCAACCTGTCAGGTGAGAACAATGTGGTGGATGAACACGTGATGGAGAATATCGCAAGCGAGCTTGCTGATACGGCGCAAACCTGCATCACGATGATGTATGTATTGGAAGAAAAATATGGAGTCAATATCGATAAAGTATTGGAAGAGCATATTGTAAAATTAAAGAAAAAAGGATACTGTGACTAATCTTTTCAATGATTGTTCCAAAAGCGCACATTTTCCCGTCCTCACGCGTATACTAGAGCACCGAGCCTAGACATGAGGAGGGGAATGACATGCCTAGTTGGCTGCGAAACCAACTGCAGCGCGCCTTCCGGGAACGTGATAAACATTCGGTCATCATGTTGAACCGGGTGTTTTATAAATATAGAAGAAATGTGCACGAATACACCCCACAAACTGACGTAAAGCGCTGACGAGTATTCAGGCACCAAATGTGAACGCAATGTGAACAAAGGGGGAACCTCCCCCTTTTGTTTTTGACAGGGTGAAATTTGAGGTCTATAATGGAATCGACTCGCATTTTCGTGGAAACCCTGTAACTGAGGTGAATCATCAGATGACACTGCATCCAATTCTTACGGCTATCGTACTTATTATTTTCGGCGTTTTGGCGGTACCGCCAATGCTTTCGTTAGTTCGTGAACGCCGCTTCTTTTTGGCCGGTCTCATGTTTATTACATTCGTATGTTTTGTCGCTGCAGGAATCGTGTCTTCCACTGTCCCACCGGGCCAAGCGTAATCCTTGAACTTTGAGCCGTAAAGCAGCAGCCCTCTACCTTTGATTTTTCATAGGTAGAGGGCTGTTCATGTGATGGGAATTTTTCTTATAGGACCAATTGTTTGATTGAAAAACGGGCTCTTTAACGGTTCTCGTCCCGTCGAAGCCGCCCATCGTACAAGTATGCATACCCTTTGGTCTTTGCCGCGAGGCAGATTGTTTTTGTTCTTTACTTTGTCCTCTCCCGGCGCCGGTAATAGGCAATCATCCACCATAAGGGAAATCCTAACAAAGCCAGAACGGCCAATCCGATTCCTATATATGACCAAATAATCGTATGCATGCAGAAAGCCCCCTTTGAAACCGTCTTTTACTAGTTTGCTTCAGGAGACCCCAATATATTAAAAATCACCGCACTTTGCGGTGATTTTTGATAAAGTGAGGAACTTCTCCCTTCGCTTTGAACAATAATTTATTTGTAATTGTAAAAATCGAAGGTCCAAGTATCAGAAGAATCGGATATTGTACATTTTTGATGTGAACCGAATGTACGGTAAGTATCCTTCGCATGTATTGGATACCATTCGGATGGAGCAGTTACCGAGAAAGTATTAATGGAAGCATGAACCTGTAATCCTTGATTTACACGCCCAACTCCGTAAGCCCATCCTATAGCACTAAGATTAATGTATCGGTTTGATATCTGAATATAAGAATCTTGAGGTTCCCAACCACCAGTTACTTTTGTAAGATCGTAATACAAATTATTATTAGGATCGTACCAGTTATCCCAATAAATGGTTGAGTACGCCTTCACACTTATGGAGGGGTCCGTACCAGAATTATAAAGTGACCCAGAACCATTATAACCTTCTGTAGTTACAGATTCATTGATGTTCGACTTGTTTGTAGGTATTAAAGCAAAACTGGTTGTTACAAATGATTCTTTTACACTTCCGTCCGGGTGTTTTTCAACTTTTATCCGTTGAGTGGTAGTGTATGTTTTGACCTTCTCTTTTACTTTTGTTTTAGTATTTTCCAGTTCTGCCACAGAAGAAAATGGTTTTTTTTCTAAGTCAGTGATTCCTTTCGAAGCCCTTTCAAATAGAGATTTTTGATCCTTAATTTCTTCCTTCTCAAAAAGAATTTTGGGAGTTTCGGATGTACTTTGCGCTAATGCTCCAGAACCCAGTGTTACGAGACACATTCCAAAAACCAATAATCCGTATAACGTTTTTCGCATTCTCACTACCTCCCACTATAAATTAATGTTTTCTCGCATTTTCTCACTCAATCTCAAAATTCCAACCAACGACACCCTTAAGGGATGGAGAAGAAATGTATTTTTGTTATATTTTTCTGGGATAAGCCGTTGCGGGAATAGAGATTGGCGTATGGTTTCCAATCTATGGATCCTGACGATATGATCGCACCTTGGCCCTTGCGGTTTACCCTCCCATGTCACACTGGGTCTAAGCCCTCACATTCCTTCGTTCTACCTCTCAAGGGGTGGATGCCGCTTCTTGCTCCTTTACTGGGTCGTAGCCCTTACGGTGATGATTCTGCGGCTTCTCCGTGCTTCCGTTGTCTTTG
>NZ_JBHSHC010000071.1:0-2028 GCF_042652925.1 Effusibacillus consociatus | reverse complement strand
GAAAGAAATCGAGTATCCTCGCACCCGCCGGTGCGTCAAGACCAGTGTTCAATCAATGGATAAGGCATCGACCTTGAACACCAACACTCGATTTCTGGAGGCTCGCCGTCAATGGCGGGTGACATATAAAACGAAACTCTATGAAAATAGCTCTAAAATGAAGGTATGTCCAAATAAGCGGGGTTAATCCGCTTAGGATCTCTCCACCAGTTGCCTGTCAGCTACGAGGCGACTTGGCTCTTACCTCGACCGGACTCACACCGGCTAGTTGTACCTAGCTTGGCTAGGCGCGCGGAATAAAAAAGTCTCTTCGATTTACAGCTGCATATTGCAGCTTCACAAGCACTTCGCCCTTTTTCGGGGTAGGGATCTCCACCTCTTCATACCGGAGCTTTTCCGGACCTCCGATTTCTCTTAATACGGTCGCTTTCATTTTGTATCCTCCTTGTATGTGGTGTTTCGCCTGCATCTGTTAGCGCTCCACCGCTTCAATAATCATGGCAATGCCTTGGCCCCCGCCGATGCAAAGGGATGCAAGCCCGTATCTTTTTCCCTGATTCTTGAGCTCTAAAGCCAGTGAGTATAAAATGCGTGCACCGCTAGCCCCCACCGGATGTCCCAAGGCAATGGCTCCTCCGTTTACATTTACCTTCTCGCGATTTAACCCCAATTCTTTCACAACGGCAAGCGATTGGGCGGCAAATGCCTCGTTTACTTCAATTAAGTCAATATCGTTTAAGTGGAGCCCCGCTCTTTTGAGTGCAATTTGGATCGCCGGAATAGGTCCGATCCCCATAATGCGCGGTTCCACTCCGGCAATCCCCCAGGATACGATTCTTGCCAAGGGAGCCGTTTCTTGATTCTTCTTTAAGTAAGATTCTTCAACAATCACAACCGCAGCAGCGCCGTCGTTAATTCCACTGGCATTTCCGGCCGTTACCGTCCCGTCTTTTTTAAAAGCAGGTTTTAATTTGCTGAGCGCTTCAAGGGTCGTCTCTCCTTTAATATATTCATCCTCTGAAATGATCTTGGGATTTCCCTTCTTATCGGTTAAAGATACGGGAGCAATTTCCTGCTTAAATCTTCCTTCCTTCTGTGCCTTGTATGCCTTTTCCTGTGACTCGAGAGCGAATTGATCCTGCTCGACACGGCTGATTTCGTATTGTTCAGCCAAGTTTTCCGCTGTATTGCCCATTCCACAGCTTGCGTATTCATCCGTTAAGGTGGCCCAAAGCATGTCATCCACCTCCGGCGGCTTAAGGCCTGTTCCGAATCTCGCTCCTCTTAGAACATGCGGTGATTGGCTCATGTTTTCCGTTCCTGCCGCCAAAGCTACCTGGGCGTCACCAAGAAGAATGGATTGTGCTGCCGTAACAACTGCTTGCAATCCCGATCCGCACAAACGATTCACGGTTAATGCAGGGGCTTCCATCGGAATCCCTGTATGTAGGGCAATATGCCTGGCGATATAAGAAGCATTCTTAGAGGTATGGATAACGTTACCGACAAAAACATGATCAATGTCCTCCGGCTGGACACGGCTTCTTTCCAAAGCCGATTGACTGGCGATTGTCCCCAGTTCCATCGCCGACACATCTTTTAACACCCCGCCAAAATTTCCAAAAGGGGTTCTTGCTCCGCCTACTATATATACACTTGTCATTTTTCAATTCCTCCCACTATAAATTAATGTTTTCTCGCATTTTCTCACTCAATCTCAAAATTCCAACCAACGACACCCTTAAGGGATGGAGAAGAAATGTATTTTTGTTATATTTTTCTGGGATAAGCCGTTGCGGGAATAGAGATTGGCGTATGGTTTCCAATCTATGGATCCTGACGATATGATCGCACCTTGGATGTCCACATCTTTCCCTTGCGGTTTACCCTCCCATGTCACACTGGGTCTAAGCCCTCACATTCCTTCGTTCTACCTCTCAAGGGGTGGATGCCGCTTGTTGCTCCTTTACTGGGTCGTAGCCCTTACGGTGATGATTCTGCGGCTTCTCCGTGCTTCCGTTGTCTTTG
>NZ_JBHSHC010000070.1:0-1809 GCF_042652925.1 Effusibacillus consociatus | reverse complement strand
GAGGATTATCGGTCAAGGTGGGGGAAGTTTCAATGAGCGGTGTGGCGTATTTTTAGGTTACCGTATACAAACCGTGATTCGAATCTTATCTTCTCACGTCCATGAGACCTCCCACGGTAAGACGATTCACTTTCCTTCCATGTACCCGCATCATTTACATTGGTATGTCCGTGTAGTTAATTGGACTTCGTTTTGTCTTGCAAACTCATCCCATAGCCTATGCCTGATGATGTTCGTGTTCCTCGGGTCGGAATTTTGCCTCCAGCTTCCTTCAGACTCCACCTCACGATGGACGCCCTTGCTCTTGGCTAGTGGTTGGTAACTACAAACCCCCACAGTGGACTTTCACCACCTAGTTAATCGCCATGCGTGGCGCACAAGAATAACCCCTCCGCGATTCACCGCGAAGGGTACAGGACTTGGTTCAAACTCAATAATTTCTCGATCTCACTGGCAGGTGCAGGTTTGCCTATCAGGTATCCCTGAACCACGTCACAATGATGTTGTTTAAGTAGGGACAACTGTTCTTCTGTCTCTACACCTTCAGCAATTACCTCCAGTTTCAGGTCGTGAGCCATTGTGATAATTGCTGCGAGAATTGTTGTATCATCTGAGTCACTTATGATGTCACGAATAAAGGACCGGTCAATTTTCAAGACATCGATAGGGAAATGTTTTAAATAGCCCAATGAAGAATGACCTGTACCAAAGTCATCAATTGAAATGCTTACCCCTAACTCATCCAGTTCTGATAATGTAGCGTTGATCGAATCAATGTTGAACATACTGATGCTTTCAGTGATTTCCAACTCAAGATAGCGGGCGTCCAGACCTGTTTCTTGCAACACACGTCCGACCATGTCTACCAGATCTTGCTGCTGGAACTGCCGGGCGGAAAGATTCACCGCTACACGGATGGATGGCAATCCTACCTCCTGCCATGCTTTAATTTGTGAACAAGCGGTACGCAGGACCCATTCACCAATAGGCACTATAAGTCCGGTTTTTTCTGCCAGCGGGATAAACTCCGCTGGAGGGATGAGTCCCCGTTCGGGATGTTTCCAACGTATCAGCGCTTCGATACCTATAATCTGATTGGTGTGCAGATCCACCTGGGGCTGATAGTGTACCTCAAATTCGTTTTGCTCCAACGCTTTATGTAAAAGATTTTCCATTTGGAGCTGGTCAAATGTCTTGTCGTACATGTCGGAAGTGTAGTACTGGTAATTGTTTCCCCCGTGTTCTTTAGCTTGGTACATCGCTGCGTCGGCATTTTTCACCAGTGTTTCCATTCCATCACCGTCAGCCGGGTACAGGCTGATTCCGATGCTGGTGGTCACAAAGAATTCATGACCATCCATCTTAAACGGTTGGGAGAATGAATCAATGATATTCCGGGCCACTTTGGAAACATCTTCCATATGCTCGATATTCGAAAGTATGACTGTAAATTCATCTCCTCCCAGACGGGCAATCATATCGTTTTGACCTACACTCCTCTTTAACCGTTCCGCAACAGACTGTAACAAAAGATCACCCATTGAGTGGCCAAACGTGTCATTAATGAGCTTAAAATGATCCAAATCGAGAAACATCACCGCGATCAATTGGTTCTGCTTTTGGGCCCAGGTTATCGCCTGACTCAACCGCTCATGAAACAGGAGGCGATTAGGCAATCCTGTTAAGGTATCGTAGTGGGCTAAAAATTCAAGCCGCTCTTTCGACTGTTTGATGATAGTAAGGCTGCCGTAAACAGCCCGTGTCACATGATCGGGTAATCAGTTTGCAGCAACTTCCGTCAGTCCGGGA
>NZ_JBHSHC010000069.1:0-714 GCF_042652925.1 Effusibacillus consociatus | reverse complement strand
ATCAATCCTCCTACGTATAGTATCGCTCTTATTTCGGAGGTTGTCCAACTTGATTACGGGGCTTAAGAGTAAGGTTGAAGCCCTGTGACAAAGTAACTCTTGCAAGAGTGCGAGCAAATCAGCAGGCCGTAACATCAAGTGAATCCTGCCGCATCGTCAAAAAGAACCTGCAAAGGACAAGAGAGAGCCAAGCCTCGGGAATATGGGCGAAGGCCATGGAACGCGTGAAGACCTTGGAAGCGCAGCGCGGAAGAACTCTCCGGTGCAAGGGGAACGGCATGCTGAGAAAGTTGTATCTGGAACTAGGGATACCCTACCTCGCACGACGAAAGTCGTAAAGAGCGACCCTATAAGCCCGAAAGGTGAAGTGGCGAGCTGCGGGGAGGGAGGCGGAGGGGGTCGTAGTACCAATGAAGCAAGGACAACACAACCTTGCGGAGGAAAGGACCCCTGCTTTGTTCACGTGCCGGAGGAGGTAAGAGTCAGTGAATGCAGGAAAACCTGCTAACTACGCCAAAGCAAAAGCTCGACAACTCCAAAACGCACTATACCTTGCGGCCAAGGGAAACCCGAGGCGGCGGTTTCACGCGCTGTACGACAAAGTGCACCGCGGTGACATTCTTTGGGAAGCATGGAAACGGGTCAAAACGAACGGCGGAAGCGGCGGTGTGGATGGAATAACCATCGACTACATCGTCAAGGAATACGGGGAAG
>NZ_JBHSHC010000068.1:0-1135 GCF_042652925.1 Effusibacillus consociatus | reverse complement strand
ATACCGAACGGTACGTACGGTGGTGTGGGAGGCCGGCTACTCAATTAATGGGTAGCCTCCTACCCGATTAACATTTCAAATTACCCTTCTCGTTAAGGTGGTTAATCCGCTCTATGGCGGCCCCTCATGGCACTGGAGCAGCTGCTCTTCTATGCTAAGCAAAGCTAAGTGTAAGTAAGAACCAACTGCGAAGCATTTTGGATGCAACAGCTCTTCCCCTAGGAGATTCGTTTTCTTACGGAAATGGTTTTAGTGAATGCACAGTCAGCAATCAACAATTGAGATCCCGTACGTCAAAACGACCAAATACAACTCTCAGCGTCCTAAATCCGCGTTTTTCTATCAGGCCCCCTGAAACACCATTAAGTCGCCAGGCGGCTTTTTTCCATTTCGCGCGCCTAGCCAAGCTAGGTACAACTAGCCGGTGTGAGTCCGGTCGAGGTAAGAGCCAAGTCGCCTCGTAGCTGACAGGCAACTGGTGGAGAGATCCTAAGGTTGAAGCCCTGTGACAAAGTAACTCTTGCAAGAGTGCGAGCAAATCAGCAGGCCGTAACATCAAGTGAATCCTGCCGCATCGTCAAAAAGAACCTGCAAAGGACAAGAGAGAGCCAAGCCTCGGGAATATGGGCGAAGGCCATGGAACGCGTGAAGACCTTGGAAGCGCAGCGCGGAAGAACTCTCCGGTGCAAGGGGAACGGCATGCTGAGAAAGTTGTATCTGGAACTAGGGACACCCTACCTCGCACGACGAAAGTCGTAAAGAGCGACCCTATAAGCCCGAAAGGTGAAGTGGCGAGTTGCGGGGAGGGAGGCGGAGGGGGTCGTAGTACCAATGAAGCAAGGACAACACAACCTTGCGGAGGAAAGGACCCCTGCTTTGTTCACGTGCCGGAGGAGGTAAGAGTCAGTGAATGCAGTAAAACCTGCTAACTACGCCAAAGCAAAAGCTCGACAACTCCAAAACGCACTATACCTTGCGGCCAAGGGAAACCCGAGGCGGCGGTTTCACGCGCTGTACGACAAAGTGCACCGCGGTGACATTCTTTGGGAAGCGTGGAAACGGGTTAAAACGAACGGCGGAAGCGGCGGTGTGGATGGAATAACCATCGACTACATCGTCAAGGAATACGGGGAAG
>NZ_JBHSHC010000067.1:0-10113 GCF_042652925.1 Effusibacillus consociatus | reverse complement strand
AATTCAGTTCGACATGAGGTTATTTTCATCCTTCTGCTGGTGCTGAGAAGCAGCATGGGGATCTTATTTTCCAGGTCGTGCAGGGCAATTGCAAGTGCGCCGAATCCACCCATTTGTAAAAAAGCCGCTTTCTCCCCACGTGCCCGAGAATTGCCCATGAGCAATGAGAATAGCATACGGAGGATCAACATAAATAGCCAGCCGCCGCCAACCCCTACGAAAGGAACTGAATCCCAAACAGAATCAGAATCGCTCCGCCTATAATCTCCATCGAATCCCCCAGCACACGTCCCATGAGGTTGCCAATGGACAGACCAATGGCCGCCATCAGCCCCCCGACAATACCGAAGAGTGTGACCGCAAGCCCCAGGTTCGCATCGTACAGCCCGAAACTAAACCCGACAGACAAAGCGTCGATGCTGACGCTCATTGCGAACAACATCATTCCCCAACCGGCGGATCGGGTTAAAGAAAACACCGGCTCGTCATCCCCTTTCCATGCATCCCAGATCATGTGAGCTCCCAGGCCAATTAACAACACGGCACCGATCGACTTTGCAATGTCGCCCATCAGGTTGTGAAGGAACAGGCCGATCGCCATCCCGGCCAGCGGCATCAGAACATGAAACATTCCGATGGTCACACTCACTCGCGAAATCTCCCGCCGTGTAAGCTTCTGCATCCCAAGCCCAATGCCTAATGACATTGCATCGCTGCCAAGGGCAACAGCCGTTGTTAGAAGAGTAACGAGTTCTCCTGGTGATGCATGTGCCATGGCGCCGCCTCCCAGTCTTTCACCTTTCTTTGCCATATGTATGCACCATGTCCACAAAACATACAGACAATAGCCGATAATCCAGATACCGTTCAGGTATTACGGTTGTTTGATCAAGCAATTTCATTTATCTTGCCTGCTATTTTGCATTCTGTATAATCGAAACAAAAAGAGGCCATAGGCCTCTTTTTTTAAATAGCGTCCATGTTTACCGATTCCCCAATTTCACCGAACAACCCGGTAACCTGCTGCCTTGCGAAGCCGATTCATAATCGCCGCTCCGATTCCCTCTTCCGGGAAGCTTTCCGAATAAATTCGCTCTACGCCTTGCTGGTCAAATTCCCGCAGTGCACCGTAAAGTCCGGCAGAAACAGTTTCCAACGCTTTCCTTTCACCGCAGAATAGCACAACATCCGAGTTATACACACCCTGATGTTCAGTGGTAGTCAGAACTCCTGTCCGTATTCCTTCCGCCCGGGACTTATCCACAAGTGATTGAATCATCTGCACCTGTTTATCCACAGAACCCTCGACTATCCACATCTCAGCCTTCGGGGCGTAATGAGTGTATTTCATACCCGGTGAACGGGGCGCCCTTACCTCAGCATGATTCCTCTCAAGCGACGGATCGAGCTGTACCTCTCCGAGTACCTCCTCCAGCATTTCCTTTGTTACTCCTCCCGGACGAAGAATCATAGGTGGATGCACAGTTATATCCAGAACGGTTGATTCTACCCCGACTCCCGTCGTTCCCCCATCGACAACTGCCGCAATTCGACCCTCCAAATCTTCCAATACGTGAGAAGCGGCCGTCGGGCTTGGGCGCCCGGAACGATTCGCACTGGGTGCGGCCACTGGCAGACCCGATTTTTCCAATAAAGCAAGTGCAACAGGATGATTCGGCATCCGTACAGCAACTGTGGATAACCCTGCCGTAACCCGATCAGGTACAAATTCTGTACGAGGAAAAATAAGTGTTAACGGTCCCGGCCAGAACATGTCCATCAATACGCATCCAGCAGGGGGAATCTCAGCCGCAAGGTCTTTCAATTGCTCCCTGTAGGCAATATGAACTATAAGCGGATTGTCGGACGGACGTCCTTTCGCTTCAAAAATTTTATCCACAGCTTGAGGGTCCATCGCGTAAGCCCCCAGCCCATATACAGTTTCCGTAGGAAAAGCAACCAACTCTCCGCTTCGCAGAAGCTCGGCTGCCCTTTCGAGATCTTGTTCGCTTTTGTCCAATCGTACCGTGTCCATGAAGTTCCCGCCTTGTCTAAAGTCTAGTGCTACAGGCATATTATATCATCCCGGCCCGGAAATCCAGTCTGGGACTCATTTCATGGAACGATTGTTCGAGTTGTACACATTATCCACATCGGGGTGTGGATAACTTGTTATTTTAGAATTTTCCGCATAGGAACAGCCTTTGCCGAATTTTGTCGAAAATGCTGTGACAGCAGTATTTCCATGGGTATTTCTAGGGTTGTGACGGGTGTGAATTCCATGTGGATAAATAAGGTTGGGGACTCTGTGAGTAAATAAAGTTCGGATAGTCCGATTTGACCAGTGTGCGCAAGAATCAATTGAAGCAGGTGAAAACCGTCTTCTGCCGTACAGGCCTTTTTGCGTAATACGAGAGAACGCAATAGACCTTTCGAACCATATTTTTCGAGACCTGCTGTGGCAATGATCTCGAGTTCCGATTCGGATTCTGCAGGTGTTTCGGCGAGAATGAATGAGTCCACCCACTCCTCCAATCCCGCAGGATCAACACCCGCTTCCCGCAATAAAAGGGCGATATTAACCGTATCCCGGGGTGTTGCCCGGCGAATCGTGATTTTGTCATTCATGGCAAAAAACCTCCCTGAAAACCGGCTTTGAGACTTGGAATCTCAAAAGCTAGTTTATGCAGGGAGGCGATCGATAGAACTCCTATCAACAGAACCGCTAATTTTTATACGTTTACAGTTGGACGGGCAAAGTTTTTGGCAACTTCTTTCGCACGCTCAATAGCATTCGCTTTAATTTTCTCAGCTTCGTTCGGTGTAAAGGCCATTCCTTCCGCAATCACAGACTCAACGTCTGTAATTCCAAAGAAGGACAGAACCGCGCGAATGTAACGGTCGCCAAATTCCATGTCCTTGGCCGGGCCTCCGGAATAAATACCGCCACGCGCTTGGATGTGAACCGCTTTTTTATCTGGCAGCAATCCAACCGGACCTTGCTCGGTATATTTAAAAGTTTTGCCGGCAACGGAAACCGCATCGATATAGGACTTCATAACCGGTGGAACACCGAAGTTCCACAATGGCGTCACAAAGATATATTTATCCGCCGCAACGAATTGATCCACCAGATCACTGAGACGGCTTACTTTTTCCTTTTCCGTTGCGGTTAATTGGTCAAAAGAAGTTCCCGCTTGAAGCTTTCCCCATGCATTAAATACATCCTCATCCAGATTCGGAATGTTCATCTTGTATAGGTCGAGTTCGACAATCTCGTCATTTGGATTCTCGTTTCGATACTCATTCAAAAATTCTTTTGCCACAGACAGACTGAATGACTGTTCCGCAGCTTTCGGATTTGCAGTGATAAGCAATACTTGTGCCATTTCCTTCATTCCTCCCCGGAATTTTGTTAATCAACTTACTTTATGTATGTATATTATGATACTAACTTACTTTTGTCAAGCAGCTATATAAAATAAAAGGGGCTACCACCCACGAGGTGATAGTCGTGAAATATTAGTCTCTCCAGGCTTGAGGATGATCCTCACTCGCCAATTCTGCCGCTTTCGCGTTTGCTTCCGTCTGTGCCACATCTTTACAGCCGGGAATTACAGACGTTACTGCCGGATGCTTGAGACACCATGCAAGCGCCCACTGTGCCATATTGACGCCTTCCGGCACTTCTGTACGCTTGATTTCTTCCACAAGCTGAAGCTTTTTATCCAGGTCTGCCCTTTCATGACGATGACGCACATCATTTTCCGTAAATTCGACACCCGGCTTGTAATTGCCGCTCAAATAGCCACTCGCAAGCGGTACGCGGGCGAGCACGCCAAGGTCTTGCTTTTGGCAGGACGGAAATACACGTTCTTCCGGTACTCTGTCCAGGCGGTTATACACAACCTGAATGACTTCCGAGTTCACTCTCGTCGATGCTTCTGTTTGATACAGGTTGTCATTGCTTCCGATCGAGATGCCAAGGTGGCGGATTTTGCCCGCCTGCACCTGTTTGTCAAGAAGGGTCCACAATTCATCCTGGTCAAACATTTCGTTGCTTCCGGAGTGGAATTGATAGATATCGATGTAATCGGTCCGGAGAGCCCTTAAGGAATTTTCCAGTTGTTTCAGGACTTCCTGCGGGGACCAGTGATCGGTACGGTTCAGATGACCGTGAAACTTATGCCCAAACTTGGTAGCCACGATCCAGTCCTGTCTGTCGTGTTGAATTGCCTTCCCAATGAAAGATTCGGACAGATGATCGCCGTAACATTCAGCCGTATCGATCAGATTGATGCCGAGTTCTTTTGCTTTGCCCAAGATTTGGTCCACTTCCGGTTGCGTATAGGTCCTTCCCCATTCGCCGCCAAATTGCCATGTTCCCACACCGACTACCGATACTTTGAGGCCCGTTTTTCCAAGTCTGCGGTATTTCATCCGTTTCACTCCTTCACTATTTCGATACTTGCTGCACTAAGACTGGTAAAAATTGCGAACCCAACGGTGGGCCTTAAGCTTCTCGACCTGTTCTTTCGGCAACCCTTGTCCGTCACCCAATCTGCAGTTTTGTTCAACATTGCGAAGCGAACGCATTCCCGGAATCACAGTAGATACAGCAGGGTGGCTCAGAACATACCGCAACGCGGTTTCCGCCATCTGTTCCCGGGCAATGCCAAGGTCAGAAACAATTTTTTCAACGCGATCGTATACTTCTTGTTTGCGATCCCCCCGGAAGTAACTGTTTCGAAAATCATTTTCCGGGAATGTGGAATCCGGGGTAATTGTTCCTGTCAGACCTCCTTCATCCAAAGGTACGCGAACGATCACTCCTACATTATAAAGTTCACACGCCGGCAACAGCCGATCTTCCGGGCTTTGATCGAAAATATTGTAGATCACCTGAACCGTGTCCACGACACCGGTTTCGATCAGTTTTAGCGCGTTTTCAGGCTGGTGGTCGTTGATCGAGACACCAAAAAAACGGATTTTCCCTTGCCGCTTAAGCTTGTCGACCGCTTCCAGCCAATCGCCCTGATTGACCCATTCGTCCGACCAGACATGGAGTTGTTGGACGTCTATCGTTTCCAAACCAAGATTTCGCAAGCTTTGTTCCGTTGACGCAATCACATGATCTCCGGGGAACGTTTCTTCCACCGGCACTCCGGAGCGGGCAGGCCACTGTCTGTTTTTCGGCGGAACTTTAGACGCTGTGTAAATGGTCTCGGAACGTTCCTTGACAGTCTTCCCAACCAGTTGTTCACTGTATCCATCCCCGTACACCAAAGCAGTGTCAATGAAATTCAAACCCAGATCGATAGCTTTATGAAGTGCTTTCAGCGATTCGTCATCATTTGCTCCAATCCAGCTGCTTTTCCCAATCCCCCACGCACCGTAGCCTACTTCCGAAACTTTCAACCCCGTCTTGCCAAGTGTTCTGTAATTCATACCGCTTCCCCCTTCAGTTGTTAAATTTATGATAATGAGGAGGGCTTATGGATACCCACCCTCATTGATCGGCGACACCACTGCTTCGTTAACCGCAAACCGCGGATCCTGAGTGACCATATGCACCAGAAAATCGGCCACTGCCTTAGGATCACTCTGGAAATCCGTGAAATCGATTACACCCTTTTTAAAAAGAATCTACCGACCCACACTGTATTAGCAGGATCTGGCAACGGTTGGTGATATTCGATGATCTCTTATGAAACCTATTGGGTTTTCGGATTGTACACTTGACAATCCAGTTTTCGAAAGTCCTTATCGAACGACACAACAGGCACTGCGGCAGCGGAAGAACGAGTTGCTAAGTAAGCGTCTGTAAAATCCACATTATTCTCATGGAACTTTCGGAGTGCCGCTACCACCACTTCCCGTTCTTCCGCTTCAATACCGGGAGTCAGCAGAAACGATATCAGCGTGTCAGAGATCCTCTGCTTCGATAGCCTGAACCCTTCGGTGTTGTGAAACACATGACACAGCTCCTGAACTACCGCGACAGGTATAACCAAAGTGGTTTTACCTTCTTCCACGGCTTGTATTACCTTGTCGGCATAATCCGAGTTGGAGTCACCCGCGAAATAGCTAATTAAAAGATTTGTGTCCGAGAGCATTTTTGAATACATTTACAGAATCACTCGTCCTTATCTGAAAGTTTCTCCTTTGCCATGGCTTTCCAAGCTTCCTCACGAAGCGACTTGTAATCCAGCTCCGCTTCCATGCCATCTTTAGGTGCCAAGGACCCGCGAAGTGACCTCAAAGGCTTCATTTTTATAACTTGCATAAGTACTTTCCCATCTTCCAGTAGTTCTAAAGTGACACTATCCCCTTCTTCTGCCTGAATTGCCTTTCGGATTTCTGACGGAATCACGATTTGGCCCTTTGAAGATACTTTTGTAATCGCCATGATAGACCTCCCCAAAGCAGGTGACAAATCCGCATTGAGCCTCTTGTCCCTACCCCCCTCTGCCATCATTATATACCCCCTTCACCAAAAGGTAAATCGTTTTAATTTTGTCTTACATATCTACGAACGTTATACATTACTATATTTATCAAACCCATGAAATGTTATACGCAAAAAGCCACAAAAAACCGATCTGAGCCATTCAGATCGGTTTTTATGAAAACAGCGACTTCACAAACTCAACCAGCTTGGTCAAAAAGGAGCTTACCGCATCAAGAATCCCCAACCGTACTTGCACAGTCTGTGCGGTGTTGCCGTCTCCTGTGGGAACCTGTACGGTTGTGAGCGGTTTGGAATCCATATCCTTCGCTTGTACCGCATCCCCGTTCGCAACATCTACAAAGCAGAGGGGCGGGAAGAGAACACACCACCAGTTTTGGCCTTGTCCCTCTCCGATCACAATACGAAGCGCTTCATACTCCCCGGCCGGATACACCTTATTTCCGTAAATTTTGGTGGGGAAAGGAACCATGCCGTATTCGGTTTGTACCGAGTATGTGGAACCCGCCTTCTTTACTACACCTGCAGCTGCTTCGTTTAATTCAGGTACAGCCGCTTGAATCACTGTTCGAGCCTGTTCCCGGCTTTCGACATTACGCAGCCGTTTGCCAACATCATCGATAATACGGTCACGAACCTGACGCTTCAGTGCCTGATCTTGGGGCGAGTCAGAATTGGCAATAATCCGAAGCCGAACTGCTTCGTTAGGAATGATTCCCGCTTCTTCATCATCCACTGCAGGAATCAAAGTATTCACCTGCGCAGACGACGTTTCCGCAATTGCCGGTAGGCTTTGAGCAGAAACTTCAGTTGGTGCCCCCTGCCACCCGGTCCATAATCCCCCTGCGACGATCAACCCTGCTGCACCCGCCATCATTCGGACCCGCATTTTGACTCTCCCCTTTTTCTCTCCCAAATCGTTCATTCACCTGATAGCCTCAGTATGGACAGAGAAAATAGGGTTTATACTTATCTCTCAAAAGAATAGTAGAGTCGGTCGTAGCTGACATTGCCAGTAAACTTAACAACGGTAAGTGCTCCAATAGAGTTACATCTCTTCACAACTGCCTCTAAAAACCAAAACACCTGCCAACGCATATGTGTTGGTGATGTTATGTATTATTTGGAAATAATAGATCATTTATAAGGATGTCGAAAAATATTTATTAATACAATGGTGATAAATTCAAAATTATGTAGTATAATTCAATTGTTTCTATTTTAAGGAAAAGAGAGAGGGTAAAGATGTTAAAAAAAATCATAAGAGGTGTAGTTAGCTTAGTGTTGTTGACTAGCTTGTTAACAACTGGAACTTATGTTTCCGCTAAAACACCAACACCAACAGAAGAGCAATTGAACAAATACATGGAACACGCTAATTACCCAAAGGAAATCATTGATATGTTCGAATTACCACAAAAACAAAGAATATACGAAGAAAAGGCTGTGTATGCTTATCACAAGCATATAGATGGTGATTTGAAAGAATCACAAGATCAAGAGAGTCAGAATTCTGCGTCTGGTGATGTTAACGCTCAAACTTTTTATAACTGGGGTTCAACCTTAACAGCTAGTTATGTTTCGCAGCCTAGTGCACCTGGAAAAGTAGAATTCATTTTAGACTATAACTTTGATTGGAATTACAAACCTTATTACACATTGGAGGATAAATTTGGACTTGCTTGGACGGACGACTTCGATCCATATCCTGAAACTGCAAGATATGCTTATCGAGCATTTGGATCAAATGGTAATGCTGGTTATGCAGAATATGCTACTGGTGCTCAATATACTTATGATACTTATTCACCTGGTACCGGAATCGGTTGGGTCTATGATAGTATTAGCAGCTTTTATCAGAATGGAGTAAAATACGATGTCTATCGACACAAAGGCTGGGGGCAGGTGAAGATTGGGAAATACAGCGACAAGTCTGGTGCACAGGAACAAACATCTGCTGTAGGAACTTACTTCCATAAAGAAGGAACTTTTACAGGAGCTTTAACGTTTTCTAAAACTCCAGAAGTACAGATTAGTTATTCTATCAGTTATGACAAAGCCCCAGACGCTGGTACTACCTTCACATGGACGAAATATGCATATTAATCTAAAAATCTAAAGAAAGGCGGGCAAAGCTCGCCTTTCTTGTTAAGGAGGATTCTTTAATGGATGTAATAGCAATTTTTTTTGTAATTTTATTTACAATCTTCTTTCTAGCCTCACTTCGGGCAATTATTGAGAAGCACTCATCTTTCTGGATTTTTGCGTGTCTTGCTGGTGTATTTGCAGGAGGTGCTTATTGGAGTTTTTTAGCCATATTGGGTCGGTAATTTCGAAGAAACTAGAAAGGGTGCCCTAATATGAAAAAACTTTTTTCAATTTTATTTTCAGTATTATTGATTGGCACTGTACATACAACAAGCATAGCGATTGGACACCAACTTACTGCTCCCTTAAAATCTTATTTTGTTGGATTTAAAAACACGATTGATTCAGATTTAATTTTAAAAAACGGTGGGCAAATTCAGAGACAATATCAGTTCATCCCGGTGGTCTGCGCCAAACTTACGGATAATGCAGTTCAAGCTATTAAAAAGAATCCCAATATTGCATATATTGAGGAGGATCAAAAAGTTTACGCCAATGGTCAAATGGTTCCGTGGGGCGTTCCTCATGTGAAAGCGACAGACGTTCAAAAGAAAGGTTTTACAGGAACGGGAATTAAAGTGGGCGTTTCAGATACAGGAATCGATTATACCCATGAAGATCTTATCGTAATTAATGGAACGACATTCGTGCAAGACACCACAACCTTTACTGATGATAACGGTCACGGTACACATGTGGCTGGAACTATAGCAGCTATAAAAATAATACAGGAATTATCGGGGTGGCACCTCAAGTAAGTCTATATGCAATAAAGGTTCTTGATAAAAATGCTAGCGGCAATTACAGTAATGTTGTAGCAGGTATTGAGTGGGCTATTAACTCTAATTTAAATGTACTGAATATGAGCTTTGGAGGAAATACTAATTCTTCAACATTGAAAGCAGCTGTCGATAAAGCCTATAACTCTGGAATTCTCCTTATTGCTTCCGCCGGAAACAATGGATATGGACAAACAGGTACTATAACTTATCCGGCTGCTTATAATTCGGTCATAGCTGTAGGTGCCGTGAATGCTCAAAATAAACGAGCCGATTTTTCAAGTGTAGGTCAGCAATTAGAACTGATGGCTCCTGGAATCGAAATCCAAAGCACTGTTCCTGGAGGGTATGGATCTTATAGCGGTACTTCTATGGCTGCTCCTCACGTAACCGGAGTAGCTGCACTTGCCTGGCAAGCAAAACCCTCTTTATCAAATATTCAACTACGAAATACCCTTAATGTTACAGCCACACACTTAGGTGATTCCTTTTTATATGGAAATGGTTTGGTCGATGCACTAGCAGCAGTCAATATGAAACGTTGAGAATTAAAAAGTTTCCTTCCAAGACCCCATTTGTCACACTTACTTAACATCAATGTGAATTAACGGATCGAAATAAAAAACCGTTCGACGATGAGCGCCGCTTTTCATTTTTATACCCATTCCTTTCGCTTCGCTCAAGGCACAAAACGGAATGAAATCCGTTAACCTTGAG
>NZ_JBHSHC010000066.1:0-1913 GCF_042652925.1 Effusibacillus consociatus | reverse complement strand
TGGCTCCAATTCGTTAACAAAGTGGCTCTCACTGATTAACTCACTGGCCTTATGGCAGTGAAATATTCACTAAAAGCACCGTTTTTGGAACGGTGCTTTTGTACCATCTAAAAAAATACTGATCTCGAATTCGTATTGCCTAAAAACAGTTACTGGGCTACATATAAGTTCTCTAAGTACGGAGGGATAGAGTACTAGCTATCCCTCCGTACTTAGAATTTTCTTATTCGGAAATCATATTAGTGTCTTCCAGATCCCAGAATACTCCGGGTACATATTTCTTTTTAGGATTGAAAACAAAATGTTCATCGCCTGAAGAATCGACTAAAAACACTAACTGATCTGATGCTAGCCCTTGTAAATTTGCATTCGGGACTGTAGCCACTATCTCAATAAATCCCTTAAAAGTGGCATCGTTTTGAGTCATAATTCGATCCAAAGCTGTTTTGTCAAATAACCCTTTCTCGGACGGGCTCATTAACAAAGTTCCCCTTAATTTAGTGTCTTTTTCAATTGATCTAATAAGGGTATGCTGTACGTTTAACTTATAGTTATTAACCAACTTTGTTAATTGTCCTTCATTAATGGGCTTAGCAAGTGTAATGGTGACAAAAACCTCTTCTTGTTGGCTGATTTCATTTTGAAGCTTTTTTAGGGTGTTTTCGCTTTCTTTTTTATATTTCAAGAGACCCTCTTTTGATTTAACTATTTTTTGATGAATCTGAAAAGGGTTAAACTTCGGTTTTTGTTCCTCTTGAGTAGCACTGGCAATTCCAGCAACTGCAGTTCCCAATCCACCGACCAATAATGTTGCCAATAGCCAATTTGTATATTTCATTACAATCGTCTCCTTTTCTATTTGATTTAAAGTTGGGGAGTGTATGTTCTTTTTAGGCGGGTATCATAGCGCGTTGTATTCATGTATTGATTATTTTCATTAGCCGTGAAAGCATACTCAGTTGCAGCCTTTGTTACTATTTTAAAATTTGACTTAAATCGATAATCGGTTTCAGCTGTCATTTGTAAAGGAGCTAAACAAACTACCTCAGATTCATCGTTATACCCATTACCTGCCGGAATTTTTGTTTCCGGATCATCATCGACATCATAATAAGGGTTTGGAAAAGTGCTATACAGTTGTGTGACGTCTGCATTTACCGATGTATTGTAGTCATCTGTAACAGATATATCAAATCCTGGATACCAATTGTAAGTTGGACTCTCGTAATAGAATTTGATGTTGTCAATTGTGGCTTGATCATATTTAAATCTTGCCCAAGGTTCGAGATAATGCTTACCATTCTCACTAACTTCGTGAAACGCCGTGTTTCCCCAATAAGGTGCATAACTCCCTTCTTTAGTAGTCCATCCCTGACTGCTACTCCACACGTCAGCCGCCGAAGCAAAGTTTGTCACCAAAACACTACCGGTAATCGTCAATGCTGCTACCACTTTTTTCAATCTCTTATTTTTGTTGATCATCGTTGGTCGCGTCTCCTTTGCTAGGATTTTTGAGTTAAACAATTTATTCTAGAGATTACACTTTACTCTAACTTGCTACCTTCAATCCTCCCTTCCTATAAAAATTATGTAATTTCTCATAGACCTCGGGACTCTTGGAATTCCTACTAGCTTTCGACCTCCCGACATTTTGAATTTACTAGTTTCTGTTAAAAAAACGACTGTATACGGTAACCTAAAAATACGCCACACCGCTCATTGAAACTTCCCCCACCCTGACCGATAATCCTCACAGAGCAGAAGATCAGTGATGTGGGGGCCGGGAGAGATGATCCAATTGATCCAGAAGCAAAATATTCTCATCATGCATTACCGGGAGGGGAAGTCTCAACGAGAGATTGCGAGAATTATAGGGGTCGATCGGAAAACGGTCGGAAAATACATCAAACATT
>NZ_JBHSHC010000065.1:0-27914 GCF_042652925.1 Effusibacillus consociatus | reverse complement strand
TTCCTGTTTTCACAGGTGGGGGAAAATTAAATGAGCGAATGGCGGAATTTTCAGTTGACAAATACAAACGACTACAAAAAAACATTCAGGTTGCTCATGAATTTTCTTTCTGATTGGTGATTTTTTCTGATGAATGATAATAGTTAAACCTTTTCATCAAAAAACCGAAGTACAAATCCCCCTTCGCCCTTCTTATGAGTAAGTAATATTTTGGGATCATTGGGGTTACATTCGAGCTTTTCCCTTAATTTTCGAATATAATGATAGAGATTACTAAAACTGACTTCGTATTCTCCTGTCCAAACCAAATCTAAAAGCTCTTTTGCAGTAATCGGTGTTCCCATCCGTTGAACCAATACGTATAGCAATTGAAACTCCCTGTTCGTTAGGGGATACATCTCGTTTTCGCGAATAATACTCCTCTGAATAGTATCAAAATACACATTTTGTTCCAAAGCGATCACGTTGCCGGTAAAGTAACCGGATTGTTTGAGACTTAAGGTATGTAACACTTCAATCAAAGGTTCTGCCAACTGAATAGTTGCCTGTTGCCGTGCCACTATCCGACCCGAATCTGATTGGTCTGAACTCAAAATCAAGATCGGCTTGTATGTTCCTTCTAAAAGTTCTCTCCAATACGTGAAGTCATCCTCTGTCGGATTTGGGAAATCCAACACGACTGCTAAACATTCTTGCTCATGTAACATTGATTGAACCGAATCCCGACAAGTCATGTGAACCACATCAACCTCATGATCCTTTAGAATCCTCTTTACAAGAGCAACTTGATTTTGATTCTCTGACACAAATATCAACTTCAAAAAATACTTCCCCCCAAACAAATTTCACTTGTAAACAGAAAAAAGGTCTGGAATAACGCAATTGAGGTCGTTTTGTATATTCGTGTGCGGTCTGAAGCAAGCTTGCTAATTAGAGGTAATTAGTAAAAAAATTTTTATGGAGTTAAATGATCCACAACACATTATATCACTTAACCCAAGGATAGAATACATATATTGTAAAAAAACTAAAAAAGGACCTTCCCAACGAAGGTCCAAAAAGGAGAGGAGAAATATGGGTTTCGTTACTATCCTCTCCTGATCGCAACCGTTTCATACACCCTTTTCTGGGCTTTTTCATATTCTGCTATAAGCCCAAGAATTCAGGAGGAATGCTGAAATGACGGCAGCGATCACATTCAAAAATGTAACAAAGAAATACCTGTCTTTGTCGGGTGAAACGACGGCGGTGGACCGATTTCATTGTACAATCCCGGAAGGCGAATTTGTCGGGATCGTGGGCCCGAGCGGCTGCGGCAAGAGCACTCTGCTGTCCATGCTGGCCGGACTTTTTCCACCCACCGGCGGGGAGATCCTTCTCTTCCATGAACCGGTAACAGGCCCCTCTCCTGTAATCGGGTATATGCTGCAGCAGGATTACCTGCTTCCATGGCGTACCATCCTCGACAATGTTTGGATTGGTCTGGAAATTCGGGGGCAAAAAACAACCGAACAAATTGAATACGCCAAGAGCTTGTTGTACGAAATGGGACTTGAAGGTACTGAACAAAAATATCCCCATCAGTTGTCCGGAGGTATGCGTCAGCGGGCATCTCTTGTACGCACACTGGCAGTTCGCCCGAAAATTCTCCTGTTGGATGAGCCATTCTCGGCTCTGGACTATCAAATAAAACTGCAGTTAGAGGATTTGATCGCCCGTACTCTGCAGAAACACAAGATCACCTCCGTTTTGGTCACCCATGACCTCGGAGAAGCAATTGCCATGTGCGACCGTGTATTGGTAATGGCGAACCGTCCCGGACGCCTGAAAAATATCGTGAACGTCCCGGAGGAAATCCGTGCCTTGTCCCCGCTTGAAGCTCGTGAACACGTCGAGTTTCACAAACTATTCAGGAAGTTGTGGGGGGATCTGCAAAATGTCGAATGAATATGCCAAATTTTTAAGACAACAACGTCTTCTGAAACTGAAAATAACTGTAACACGGTGGGGATTGCTTGTTGCACTGCTGGCATTGTGGGAAGCGGCAGCCCGCCTGAATTGGATCAATCCGTTTATCTTTTCTTACCCATCAAAGATCTGGGAGTTATTTATAAAGATGACGCTCGATGGCAGTCTCCTGGATCATACTTGGATCACTATATGGGAAACGGTAGTTGGTTTTCTTATCGGCACAATTTCGGGAACATTGGTCGCGATCGTCATTTGGTGGTCGCCGTTCCTGGGAAAAGTGCTGGATCCGTACATCGTGGTGTTTAACTCGATGCCCAAAGTCGCGCTCGGCCCGATTTTTATAGTGACATTCGGTCAGGGGTATCTTTCGATTGTCATGATGGCTTTGGCCATCTCGATCGTCATTACCACCATCGTTGTCTACACTGCATTTAAAGAGGTGGACGCCAACATGATCAAAATGGTGAGCAGCTTTGGCGCGACAAGGCGTCAGGTGTTCCAGAAAGTAATCTTCCCGGCTGCCAGACCTGCCATACTGTCAACATTAAAGGTCAACGTCGGTCTCGCTTGGATTGGAGTCATCGTAGGAGAATTCCTGGTGGCAAAATCGGGTCTCGGCTATCTGATGATCTACGGATTTCAGGTGTTCAACTTGACGCTTGTGATGATGAGTTTGCTGCTCGTCTCCCTTCTCGCTACCTTTATGTACCAAGCTGTCGCCCTGCTGGAGAAACATTGGCAAACCTGGAGAGATTGAAAAGCGGTACACAAACTATTTTTTAAAACCGGGGTACACTGTACCCTGGTTTTCTTATATAATTGGAATATTATTTCATTTTCCAGCGGAGGTGCCTGGTTTGGCCAAAAAATCATTGGTTGCCGATTTGATTCTTTTGCTGGTGACCTTCTCCTGGGGAGCCACATTTGTTCTGGTAAAAGTTGCGATTGATACAATGCCTCCGTTTACTTTTCTAGCGATTCGCTTCGCGATTGCCGCGGCCCTTATCTTTTTAATCCTTCTTCTGTTCAAACGTGCTCATTTGCAAACAGACAAAGGGTTATTAAAAGCCGGTCTGGTACTCGGGTTCTGGCTGTTCGCGGGATACGCTTTTCAAACGTTCGGCCTGAAGTATACAACCGCTTCAAAAGCCGGTTTTATAACGGGATTATCGGTTGTACTCGTACCCTTGTTCTCTGTTTGGCTCCTTCGCATGAAGCTGAAACGCCCCACCATAATTGGCGTTATTACTGCGACCGCTGGGCTCGCCCTGCTCTCGCTCGATAAAGTGGAAGCGGCCGATTTTGGAGATGCTCTTATGTTTCTCTGCGCACTTTCTTACGCCATGCATATCCTGCTGATGGGCA
The DNA here is from genome assembly GCF_042652925.1 of Effusibacillus consociatus. Lineage (NCBI taxonomy): Bacteria > Bacillati > Bacillota > Bacilli > Caryophanales > Alicyclobacillaceae > Effusibacillus > Effusibacillus consociatus. Next base: position 24,578 of record NZ_JBHSHC010000065.1, on the reverse strand, counting down.
AATACGCCCCTCGATTCAAAGCTCTGCCGCTTGCGATGTACCAGATTGCTGCAGTGGCCATCTTCAATTCAATCGGAGCTTTATTGGTTGAACCCTGGCAAAAAGCTTTTACAAAAGAGGTTCTCTTCAATCCAACCGTGGATGCCGCCATTGTCATCTGTGCCGTATTCGCCACCGCTCTCGCATTCGTAGCACAATCGCAATTTCAGAAGTTCACGACCCCTACTCGTACAGCCTTGATTTTTTCCACCGAACCTGTTTTTGCCGCGGTGACAGCCTATCTATGGGCAGATGAAAGATTAAGCGGACAGGCGGTACTAGGCTGTCTGTTCATTCTTTCCGGAATGTTATTTGCTGAACTTGGAGGAACCGACAAAGAAGAGGCCTCCAACGGGGCGAGCGCGCCGTATTGAAAGAACAACCCCCTTTTTCGAATAGGGAGTTGTTCTGCTATCCTTATCACTCTTCGTTGACTGCCGCTTCAGTATTCTCTTCATTCTCTTCCACCCGCAGATACGGCTCCAACAAACTCCATAATTCCTCTTTACCCTGACCGGTTTCGGATGAAAAAAGCACCATTGGAACATCTTTCGGAACCCGCAGCGCCTCACGAATGATTTTTTGATGCTTTGGCCACTGCCCTCGGGAGATTTTATCCGCTTTGGTAGTAACCACAATCCGCGGAATTCCGAAATGCCCGAGCCATTCAAACATATGAATATCCTCGTTGCTGGGAGGATGTCGCAGATCCACCAATTGGATCACGACTTTTAATTGATCCCGCTTGGATAAATACTGCTCGATAAACTTTGCCCACTGATCTTTTATTGATTTTGGAACTCGCGCAAACCCGTACCCGGGCAAGTCCACAAAATAAAAAGCCTGATTGATATGATAGAAGTTCAAGGTTTGTGTTTTCCCCGGTTTCGCCGATGTTCGGGCAAGGTTCTTCCGATTGATCAAACGATTGATCAAGGAAGACTTCCCGACATTCGAACGGCCCGCCAAAGCAATCTCCGGCTGATTTCCCTCCGGATACTGCTTCGGTCCGACCGCAGATATGATAAACTCTGACGAACGAATAATCATTCTCTCACCAACGCCTGTTCAAGCACTTGATCCACATGTTCGACCAGTACGATTTTCAGTTCCTTGCGGACGCTCTCCGGAATATCGTCAATGTCCTTACCGTTGTCCTTTGGCAGAAGCACCTTTTTAATTCCGGCGCGGTGTGCAGATAAGCATTTTTCTTTCACTCCGCCAATCGGCAATACTCGTCCACGCAGTGTAATTTCGCCGGTCATCGCCACTTCGCGGGATACCGGTATTCCCGTTAAAGCGGATACCAATGCGGTTGCCATCGAGATACCCGCAGACGGGCCGTCTTTGGGAATTGCTCCTTCGGGCACATGGATATGAATGTCATTCTTCTCATTAAAATCGGTCGGAATTTTAAGCTGCTCCGCACGGGAACGGATATAAGTGAAGGCCGCTTGGGCGCTTTCTTTCATTACATCGCCCAATTGTCCGGTCAGTGTCAGCTTGCCTTTGCCCGGTGCGATTGCAACTTCAATCGATAAGGTGTCGCCGCCGGTTTCCGTCCAAGCAAGTCCGGTCACCACCCCGACCTGGTCTTCCAGTTCCGCAAGACCAAAACGGAATTTGGGAGCTCCCAGGTAATTATTGAGATTCTTTGCCGTAATCGTCACACGCTTTTTCTCGCCGGCGACAATTTGTTTTGCGGTTTTCCGGCACAACGCCCCAATTTGACGTTCAAGATTGCGGACACCCGATTCGCGTGTATACTCACGGATCACCTTCAGAATCGTCTCATCGGACAAGCCCATTTTTTCCTTTGTCAAACCGTGTGCTTCCAATTGCTTCGGCAACAGATGGTTCTTCACAATGTGAAGTTTTTCGAGTTCCGTATATCCCGGGATATAAATCATTTCCATACGATCCAGCAGCGGTCGCGGGATGTTATGCATTACGTTGGCCGTGCAGATAAACATGACTTTGGAAAGGTCGTAGTTCAGCTCAATGTAATGGTCACTGAATGTGCTGTTTTGCTCCGGGTCCAATACTTCAAGCATGGCAGAGGAAGGATCCCCTCGAAAGTCGTTGGACATTTTATCGATTTCGTCCAGCAGGAACACCGGGTTGATTGTGCCGGCTGTCTTCATGCCTTGAATGATTCGTCCCGGGAGAGCCCCGATATAAGTTCTGCGATGACCGCGAATCTCCGCTTCATCCCGAACACCGCCAAGAGATACCCGAACAAACTTCCGGTTCAGGGAATTCGCAATGGATCGTGCAAGCGAAGTTTTTCCGACCCCGGGCGGTCCGACTAAACAAAGGATCGGCCCGCGAAGTTTGTTGACCAGTTTCTGAACGGCCAAATATTCGAGGATGCGTTCTTTTACTTTCTCGAGACCATAATGTTCATCATTCAGGATTTGTTCCGCCTTATTGATGTCAATCTCATCCGGAGTCGCTTCCGTCCATGGCAGTGACAGGATCCAATCGATATAAGTGCGGACAACAGATCCCTCTGCCGAAGTAGCCGGCATTTTTTCAAGGCGCTCGATTTCTTTTTCAACCTTCTCCTGGACCGCTTCCGGTAAAGTTAACTTGGCTAGCTTTTTCCGGAGCTCCTCCACCTCTCCTTGACGACCTTCTTTTTCCCCAAGTTCTTTTTGAATAGCCTTCATCTGTTCACGCAGGTAATACTCTTTCTGTGTTTTCTCCATCTGTTTGCGAACACGCTGATGTATCTTTCGTTCCAGTTCCAGAACTTCCCGTTCGTCGGAAAGAATCCGCATGAGAGTTTCCAAGCGGGTTTTTACATCAACCGCCTCTAAAATCGCCTGCTTGTCTTTAATTTTAAGAGTTAGATTGGAGGCGATCGCATCCGCGAGCCGGCCTGGTTCCTCAATATCGGTCACCGCAGCAACGGTCTCTTGATTCGCTTTCTTTGAAATCTTCACATACTGTTCAAATTGCTGAATGACAGCTCGCATCAATGCTTCAACTTCCGGATCGGTGTCTTCTTTTTCTTTGATCTCGAAAATGTCGACTTCATAATGATCGTCGGTTTCCGTATATTCTAAGACTTTGGCACGGGAAAGACCTTCCACCAATACGCGGATTGTTCCGTTAGGCAGCTTCAGCATTTGCTTCACCCGCGCGACCGTCCCCATCCTGAAAATGTCGTTCGGTTCCGGATCATCAATATTCGTCTCGGTTTGCGAAGCCAATACGATTAAATTCTCACCGACCATTGCCTTTTCCAAGGCACGAACCGATTTATCCCGACCAACGTCAAGATGAAGTACCATTGTGGGGTATACTAACAGCCCGCGAAGTGGCAAAAGTGGTAAATTTCGTTTTGGAAAGGGACTTGTACTCACCGGGTTTCACCTCTACAGGTTCATATTGCCAATTTAATATGGATTTCATTTTACCCTATTCATGTTATGGAATGCAATGAACTCAAGCACTAAAAAAGCAGGGAGCAACGTCCCTGCGATGCACCAATTTTCATCGGTTCACGAAACTGACCTACTTTTCGTGGAATTCATTTAGCGTCAACTTGCTGGATGGGCTGAGTGACGGCGATGCTGTCAAAATTCCGGGAGTTGGAGTGACAACCGGCACCCTTTCCACGTTCTCTTGAGCTGTTAGAGCTTGTTGAATCACCTGTTCAATATGATCCAAAGCTACTACCTGAATATCTTCAAAAGATCGGAAAATCTCCTGCCAGTTATCCCGCGGTATAAACACACGTTTGGCTCCCGCTTCCCGTGCAGCCTCAACTTTTGCTACCACACCGCCTACCGGCTTGACGTAACCCCGAATGGAAACTTCTCCTGTCATCGCGAGATAATTGTCTACCGGAATCCCCTTAATCGCCGAATAAATGGCGGTTGCCATCGTGACACCGGCTGATGGCCCGTCGATCGGAGTTCCCCCCGGGAAGTTCACATGAATATCGTAGTCAAACGGATTCACATCCATGGTTCGCTGTAATGCCGTCATTACATTTTCGATGGAACCTCGTGCCATACTCTTGCGTTTCATGACACGTTGACCGCCGCCAACTTCTTCTTCATCCACAACACCGGTAATGGTAAGACGTCCTTTGCCCGCCTCTCTGGCCTGCTGAGCGGTCACTTCAACCTCAAGGAGCATCCCCATATTCGGGCCATATACAGCAAGCCCGTTAACAACCCCGACTTGCGGCTGGGCTGGAACCCTTTTTTCGGGACGCGGCGAGATCTGGGAAGAATTGATCACCCATTCCACGTCTTCCGCCTTGATCTGATTGCGCCGTTCCGAGAGCGCAATGCCGGCTGAAATTTGAACAACATTCACCGCTTCCCGGCCGTTGGTCGCATATCTTTTAATTACATCCACTGCAACGTCCTCAATTGGGAACTGAATCTTTTGAGCCGCTTTTCTCACAATGGTTCCAATTTCTTCAGGAGTCAGAGAGCGGAAGAAGATCTCTACACAGCGGGAACGAATAGCTGGCGGAATTTCGTTCGGCGTGCGGGTGGTTGCACCCACCAGGCGAAAATCGGCCGGCAGCCCATTTTGGAAAATATCGTGAATATGACTGGGAATGTTGCTGTCCTCGGAACTGTAGTAGGCACTTTCCAAAAAAACCTTTCGGTCCTCGAGCACTTTTAACAGCTTATTCATCTGAATCGGGTGCAGTTCCCCAATTTCGTCTATAAACAGCATACCTCCGTGTGCTTTCGTTACCGCTCCGGCTTTCGGCTGAGGAATTCCGGCCATTCCCATTGCACCGGCACCTTGATAGATCGGATCGTGCACCGATCCGATCAAAGGATCGGCAATTCCCCGTTCGTCAAATCTTGCAGTTGTTGCATCCAGTTCAACAAACTTGGCTTCATTACTGAATGGAGACAATGGATTGTTTCTTGCTTCCTCCAATACCACGCGGGCGGCTGCGGTTTTCCCGACACCCGGTGGTCCGTAAATGAGCACATGCTGCGGATTGGGTCCACAAATCGCAGCCCGAAGGGCACGCAATCCCTCTTGTTGACCAACAATATCTTCCAAGGATGCGGGTCGTGTTTTCTCGGCCAACGGTTCCGTGAGCGATATGGTCCGCAATTTGCGAAGCTTTTCCAATTCCTTCTTTGATTCCCGTTCGACTGCGGATCTGTTGTTTTGCTGCGATTTCAACAAATTCCAAAAATAAAGTCCGATCACAACTGCAAAAAAGACTTGGATCAGACTGACAATCGTCATCACATTCAAAATGGCCCCCTCCTTGGTCCGCGACATTCTAGAAACTAGTATGTCCAGGAGAGGCAAAAATAAACAAGGCAGGAGCGCAATAGCGTCTCCTGCCTTAAATTTTTCGTGGGCTGTCTTTTATGCTGTTTCTTCCTTTTTCTTCTTCTTGTTCCGGTTTTCCGTCGTAACCAGGACAGGCGGTTCCTTGTGAGTTACGGTTTCCCTTGTCACCACCACTTTGGTGATATCTTGACGGGAAGGTACATCATACATCACATCCAGCATAATGCTTTCAATAATCGCGCGCAAGCCACGAGCACCCGTGTTTCGCTTGATCGCTTCCTTCGCGATTTCGATTAATGCCTCTTCCGTAAACTCCAACTGGACTTCGTCCATCTCCATCAATTTCTGGTACTGCTTGACGAGCGCATTCTTCGGTTCGGTCAAGATCTGAATCAATGCCTTTTCATCAAGCGCTTCCAACGTTGTCAGAACGGGAAGACGTCCGACAAATTCAGGGATCAAACCGAACTTGAGCAGGTCTTCCGGCAATACCTTATGGAGATAGGCACCCGGTTTGTGTTCATTCACTACCTTTTCTTCGTTTGTTCCGAATCCGATTACTTTCTTGCCCAATCGGCGCTTGATGATTTGCTCCATTCCATCAAACGCACCGCCGCAAATGAAGAGAATATTGCTTGTATCGATCTGGATGAACTCCTGATGCGGGTGTTTGCGACCACCTTGTGGAGGAACACTTGCAACAGTGCCTTCCAAAATCTTCAGAAGTGCCTGCTGAACCCCTTCACCGGACACATCCCGGGTGATTGACGGATTTTCAGATTTGCGGGCGATTTTATCGATTTCGTCGATATAGATAATCCCCTTCTCAGCCTTTTCCACATCATAATCTGCTGCTTGAATCAGCTTGAGAAGAATGTTTTCCACATCTTCCCCAACGTACCCCGCTTCGGTCAAAGAAGTGGCATCTGCAATCGCAAAGGGCACATTCAGGATTCGTGCCAATGTCTGCGCCAAAAGCGTTTTCCCGCTTCCGGTAGGTCCGATGAGCAGGATATTGCTCTTCGATAATTCAACCTCATCCGTATTTTTCTGGTTGGTGTTAATTCGCTTGTAATGGTTATAGACCGCAACGGACAATGACTTCTTGGCCGTTTCCTGTCCGATTACGTACTGATCCAGAATTTCACGGATTTCATGAGGTTTGGGAACATCTTTCAGCTCAAATTCCTGCTCTTCACCCAGTTCTTCCTCGACAATTTCATTACAGAGCTCAATGCATTCGTCACAGATATAGACACCCGGTCCTGCAACTAACTTGCGGACCTGGTCCTGCGTCTTACCACAGAAAGAGCACTTCAATTGGCCTTTCTCATCGTTGAATTTAAACAACCCTACTCACCCCTTATTTCAAGTCTGTTCGGGAAATCACCGCATCAATCAAGCCATATTCCTTTGCTTGTTCGGCGCTCATGAAGTTATCACGATCAGTATCGCGCTCGATTTTCTCAATAGGCTGACCGGTACGTTCCGAATATATACGGTTGATCTTCGCTTTCGTCTTGAGAATCCAATCTGCATGAATCTTTATATCGGCTGCCTGCCCGCGAACTCCCCCGAGCGGTTGGTGGATCATGATCTCACTGTTTGGAAGTGCGTAACGCTTTCCTTTTGCACCGGCCATCAGAAGAAAAGATCCCATAGATGCCGCCATGCCTACACAAATCGTTGAAACATCGGGTTTAATGAATTGCATAGTGTCGAAGATAGCCATTCCTGCTGTAATAGAACCGCCCGGACTGTTTATGTAAAGACTTATGTCCTTCTCCGGATCTTCTGCAGCCAGGAACAGCAGTTGAGCCACCACTAGGTTGGCCACCATATCGTCAATCGGGGTACCGATAAACACAATACGGTCTTTCAATAAACGGGAGTAGATGTCGTACGCTCGTTCTCCTCTGCTGGTTTGCTCGATCACCATAGGAACCAAATTCATTGCCCTAGCCTCCTGTCAGCGGTGGAGTTGAAAAACAAGGCACTTTTGAACAAAGTGCCTTGTTTGAATCCTGTTTCTTTATGATACACGATATTAAGCTACTTTGCTATTCTCAACCAAGAAAGCAACGGTTTTCCGTGACACGATATCGTCCTTCAAAGCATGGAAATGCGGGTCGCGGGATTCCAAAATTTGTTTCACCAGGTTGAAATCCATACGGGCTGAGTCCGCGATTTTAGCGATTTCTTCATGAACATCATCTTCTGTCGCTTCGATGTTTTCCGCTTTGCTTATTGCTTCCAGAACAAGACGTGTACGAACCCGCTTTTCAGCGTTTTCCTTCATCTCTTCACGGAGTTTATCTTCGGAAGCACCGGTGAACTGGAGGTATGCTTCATACGGAATGCCTTGCATTTGCAAGCGCTGCTTAAAGTCTTCAATCATTCCGTTGATTTCAATATCAACCATGACTTCCGGAAGTTCAATTGCAGCGTTCGCAACAGCTTTTTCGATCACTTGTTCTTCCAAATAGTTTTTCTTGTCCGCTTCCGCTTTCTCTTGAAGTTTCTTCTCCACATCCGCTTTCAATTCATCCAGTGTGTTAAATTCCGAAATATCTTTCGCAAACTCATCATCGAGAGCCGGGAACTGCTTGCGCTTAATCTCATGCAGGTGAACCTTGAAGACAGCCGGTTTACCCGCCAGTGCAGGAACATGGTAGGTTTCCGGGAATGTTACGGTAATGTCTTTGTCTTCCCCTTTGCCCAGACCGATGAGCTGCTCTTCGAATCCGGGAATGAAGGTGCCGGACCCAATCTCGAGCTGATATTTCTCGGCTTCTCCGCCTTCGAAAGCTTCTCCGTCCACAAAGCCCTTGAAGTCGATGATCACGATATCTCCGTTTTCAACTGTACCTTCTTCGAGGACAACGATTTCGGCATGGGATTTTTGCATGTTTTCGAGTTCTTTTTCCACATCGTCAGCGGTAATGTTAAACTCTTTCTTTTCGATTTCAAGACCTTTATAGTCTCCAAGCTGCACTTCCGGCTTAACAGTTACAGTCGCCTTAAAAATAAGCGGTTTGCCTTTCTCGATTTGCACAATATCGATTTCGGGACGAGCTACAGGCTCGATATTCGCTTCGTCAACCGCTTTGCTGTACGCTTCTGGTAGCAGAATGTCCAAAGCATCCTCATATAATACGGCAACCCCGAAACGCTGTTCAAAAATCGGGCGCGGAACTTTACCTTTACGGAAACCGGGAACATTCACCCGCTTTACAACTTTCTTGAAAGCTTGATCAATAGCCTGGTCAACCTTACCACTCTCAACTTCAACCTCTAGTACACCGACGTTCTTTTCTGTTTTTTCCCACTTAGCAGACATTATAATATTTCCTCCTTACAAACCCCAACACTTTATATGTATGGCGTGTTATTTCTGAAGTTGAACCACCTTATTATAGCACAACTGCTTGATGTTTCAAATAGTTGAAAAAACCCAACGGTCAAAAGGGAGTTAAAAAATAAAAAAGCGGCATCACACCGCCGCTATTTCTCATCGAGTCCCCATCAAACGCACTCGGAATATGCTTCAGAGTTTCACTTCACTTTGATGGGCGTTTTCTGGCGTGCCTAGCAGGATTCGAACCTGCGACACTTCGCTTAGAAGGCGAATGCTCTATCCAGCTGAGCTATAGGCACAGAAGGGAAGTCCGGGTAAAACCCGGAACAAAATTTAGTATAAGAAAAACAAACCCCGATCGTCAAGAGGAATCCATAGGGACTGACGGAAATGTCAAGGTTTCAAGAATTGATGTACGTAATGAAATCCGGGTAATGGATCGCCCTTCATGCCGTATAACTGGATATCTACCCGACAGGCTCCGGAAAAAGGCACTACCTCCAGAATTCCGTATGTCGGAACGCTAACACTGCCCCTTGGGTAAGACAGACTGCCAGGATTGCAGAAAATCGTTCCATCTTCTTCCAGGATGACCGGAACATGCGAATGACCGAAAATCACCAGATCTGCCCCAACCTCTTTAGCCCGATATGTCAAAGGAAGAATTGTTTGTTTCACTCTATAGAGATGACCGTGAGTGACTAACACTTTCAATCCCAAAATGTCTATAATTTCCTCATCACCAGCAGAACCGGGGGCGTCACAATTTCCGCAAACCGTCTTCCAGGGAACATCCTTGCGGGACAAAACATCATTCGCATGATCGCCTGCATGAATCAACATTTCGATATCCGAATACCGTGCCAGAACAGCGTCGATCCGGTCAGTTCTTCCGTGCGAATCACTCATTAAACAAATTTTCATCCGTTATCACCGGCAGGAACAAGCTGCATCAGGGAACGAATCGCTTTTGCCCGGTGGCTGATCCGGTTTTTCTCATCCAAGGTGAGTTCGCCGAACGTTTTCTGCAAATCCGGCACAAAAAACAATGGATCGTACCCAAAGCCCCCTGCTCCCCTTGGTTGTTCGAGGATCACTCCCTCGCACTCCCCGCGAGCCAATAAAGTCGGTTCTTTTGGGCGAGCCAAAGCGAGCACGCAAACAAATCTTGCGGAACGATTATCGATCGGAACTCCGGCCAGTTCTTCAAGAAGTTTACTGTTATTGGCGCTGTCACTTGCATTTTCCCCCGCATACCTTGCAGAAAATACGCTTGGCCGCCCGTCGAGAGCGTCCACTTCCAATCCCGAATCATCTGCCAACACGGGTGTTTGCAAAAATTCCGCAACTTCCTCAGCTTTTTTACGAGCATTGTCTTCAAAGGTCAGCCCATCCTCAATTACTGCGGGGACGTTCTCGGGCAATCCCTCAATCGTCCACCCCAGTGCGGCTAAGGCCTCCCCAAACTCGCGAACCTTCCCTTGATTCCGAGTGGCCAACACAACTTTCAATTTTCTCTCTCCCTCTCTAAAATGGCTCCACTTCTTTATACACTCTGAGGTTCTTTCGTGCCAATCCGATCGCCTACGTCCCCGAGAGCTATTTTTTGATTCATGATTAATTGCTCTATGCCTTCCTTTGCAAGAGACAGCATATTTTGCAATTCATCCGGCGTAAAAGGAGTCTCCTCGCCGGTTCCCTGCACTTCCACATACTTTCCGCTTCCGGTCATTACAACATTCATATCGACCTTCGCCGACGAATCTTCCATATAGTTTAAATCCAATACAGGTACTTCGTTCACCACTCCAACGCTAACTGCAGCCAAATAGTCAGTCAGCGGGATTCTGTCAAACGTCCCTTTCTCGACAAGCACATTCAGTGCATCTGCCATAGCCACAAAAGATCCTGTGATCGAGGCGGTTCGTGTTCCTCCATCCGCCTGAATCACGTCACAATCTAACCAAATCGTTCGCTCACCAAGTTTTGACAAATCTACGACCGACCGTAGAGCACGGCCGATTAAACGTTGGATTTCCATGGTCCGGCCGCCGACTTTCCCTTTCGTCGATTCGCGCTGATTTCTGCTTGGAGTTGCACGCGGGAGCATCGAGTATTCCGCGGTAATCCATCCTTGCCCGCTGCCTCGTAAAAAAGGCGGGACTTTCTCCTCCAACGTTGCTGTACAAATCACCTTGGTATCTCCAACGGAGATGAGAACAGATCCTTCCGCGTGCTTGATATAATGGCGCTCGATTGTTACGTTTCTCGTTTGGTTCGGTTTACGTCCGTCCGGTCTCATCTAACTACCTCCTCAAAAATCATAGGAGGGTCAGCGCCTCCTGAGCTTGCAATTTATACTATCATACCCAACCCAAGAAAATCCAATGTTACGTAAAAAAACAGCCGGTGGACGATGCATTCTGTCCAGTCGGCCAATGTATACGATCTAAAGTTGTTTTTGGTTAACCGTTTCAGGACGAACCATCGGCTTGCTGAGGTCCAACCCTGGCGCAGTCACCGGTGTTTGCCCTTTGACTGTAATTTTAACTTTTTGAGCCGGGCTGTTTTCCAAAACCGACAGTACAATTGAGTGGAACACTTTCTTCTGCTCGGTACTTGCACCTTCCGTCAGCAGGTTCTCAAAATCAAGAGTGACCGTATCACCAGTTGTGTTAACGTTAAGCAATTTGGTGGAAGCGGCAATCGTCGGCTTCAATCCGGGTGTCATAGGCCCTGAGACCAACTGAGCAATTGTTGTTTTCACCAGATCTTCACTTGTTTTGCCGATCATCCTTGTCACCGGAACCAAATAGCTGAAATTGCCAGCTTTGTTGGTTCCCTCATAATAGAGAGTCACTTTGGTCGTTTCGGCAGGATTAATATTTGGCGCCACCTGAAGATTAATGCCATTGGCGCGGGTTAAAGGCTGACCGATTGGCGTTCCGCTTGTTGGCATCGCCGCTTGAATGTTGCCATTCACCTTGATTTGAACCTTTTTTACATTCGGAAATTCTGTAAGAGTCCACACCACTGCATCGACTAGTTGCTGTTCTGCTTTTGGCACCTTTAATCCAAGAACTTCTTTGCCGAAATCAACAGTTGCCAACCCGTCTTTATCAATATTAACTGTCATTTTCGTCCCTTCCGGGATCACGGAGTGCAAGCCGGTGCCTTTTAGGAATTCCTTCGATTTTTCCGGAGTCAAAAATGTGAGGGCTTGAGCGGCCGGACCTTCTGCTTTCGGAATACTGACTCGCAAAGGCACAACAAAACCATTCTCATCTGCAAAATAGAGTGTGGCGGATACAGTGTCGGTTTTTTTATCGGCAGCTTGGTTGGCACCGGGTGGAGGTTCATCAATCGGACTGGAGGTCGGTGTAAACATTCCGCACCCTGCCGTTCCCGCCAAACTCACTACCAATACTCCGGCCAAAATTTTTTTCTTATGGCGCATTCTACGTCCTCCTCAACCTCTTTTTTCTACTTCTATGTATACGGAGAGGTGGACGAAGTATGCTTGTTTTGTTGGACAATTGCTACAGAACCAGACTTTCAAGGGAAACCGGGTGTTCCAGCCATCGCTCCGCGATTTCGGCAAAATGCTCGGTATCCCCGGTTGTATAGAACTTATGAACCGGCTGCAAATTATGGTTGTTTAAAAGATTTCGATCCGCCAAAATAAGGGACGCTTCTCTGGCTGTTTCTTCGGCGGATGAGATCAACTGCACGCGATCTCCCGCAACGTTTTGAATGACAGGTCCCAAAATCGGATAATGGGTGCAACCGAGGATTAAAACATCAATCATTTCCCTTTTCAATGGAGCCAGATACTCCTCCACCACTCGCCTTGCGTGCTCGGAATACATGTCTCCTTCTTCCACGATTTTCACAAATGGCGGGCAGGCCTGGCTAACCACCTGCAGTCGTGGATTAATCCGATGAATCTCCCGGGCATATGCACCGATTCTGACTGTAACCTCTGTGCCAATGACACCGATTCTGCCGGTTCGTGTGGAGGAAATCGCTGCCCTGCTGCCGGGAGTAATCACTCCCAGAATCGGGATAGAATAGCGCTCTCGAGCTTCGTTCAAACTCGCTGCGGTAGCCGTGTTACAGGCAATGATTATCATTTTTACACCCAGGTCTACCAAAAAATCCATAATTTGAAAAGAAAATTGCCGAACTTGTTCCGGCGGCCTGCTGCCATACGGACAGCGGGCATTGTCCCCTACATAAATCAGGTCTTCCTGTGGCAATTGTCGAAACATCTCCCTCACCACTGTAAGTCCCCCGACCCCCGAATCGAAAAGACCAACCGGTTTTGAACTTGCCACTTTAAGACCATCCTTTCCTTGCAGAATGCATCTATTATAACATAAGGATACCCCGCTAAGAACGGCCGCGTCCATGCGGCCAACGCGGGATAAAACGTCCTGTTTTAAAGTAAAAACCCTACTTTGAATAAAGTAGGGCAACCCAGGTAAAAAACTCTTTTAGATCTGTATTTCCCCGAGACGAACCAATTCAACAACGGCCTGTGACCGTCCTTTAACGTTAAGTTTTTTCATAACGTTGCTGATATGGTTACGGACGGTCTTTTCACTAATGAATAGAACTTCGGCAATTTCCTTTGTGGTCTTGTCTTGTACCAGCAACTCAAATACTTCACGCTCACGATTGGTGAGAAGAGATTTGCCGCGCAAGTCCTTACCCGTGGTCACTTACTCGATCCCTCCTTGCTCGGGTCATGATTGACAAGGTCAAGGGATACAGTCAAATTATACTATGACCGTGGAGGGACATTGGTGCAGTCAGGCAATCAATAATTTCACTTCCATGACGCCCATTTCTTGAAGTGATAAGGGTACAGCCACTGCTGTTGATTTCTGGGCATTTACGCTCTCCCCAAAGACAAGCCGGGGCGGAGAGATATCGACCGTTACCCCTTCCTGCGACAACAAAGAACAGGCGTTACCGCTTATCATATTCGCCAATTCCGAAATTGCGCTTTGGCTGAGGGCATCCAATTGCTCCAAATGAAAGCCGCCCATCATGGCAGAGGCAATCTTAAGCGCCGTATCAGGAACAAATCCAAAGGCTACGCTGCCGTCCACCTCACCTTTCAAATCAATCAATATCCACAAGTGCGAATCGTGAAGCTCTGTGTGACTTGGCGAAATGGTCCCTGGCACGGCTGGAATGCTCGTCATTTGCTCAAGGACATTTTTTGCCGATTGCATAAAAGGATTGATAATCTGTACTCCCAAAGAAACACACCCCTCACGTGCACATTAATGTCGTTAAACAGTTAAAATAAATTATACACCCAGATCATTTATTCCGACACATTTTTACAAAAATTGAGCCTTAAGTCCCAAAAGTCATCCTCCATTGGTGGAAAGGTCAAAGCTCCGCAGTTCCCGGAAAACAGATAAAAAGCCTTTCACCACAAGTGTGAAAGGCTTTTTATGTTGATCAAGAATTTTTATTTGCGCAGCCAGTTGGTCAGAGCATAGCGGTTCGTGGCCGCATTCATTGCTGCGATCGAAGTTGTGAGCGGAATGTTTTTCGGACATACCTGCACACAGTTTTGCGAGTTCCCGCATTCATGAATTCCGCCTTCACCCATCAGAGCTTCGATACGTTCATGAGAATGCATCGAACCGGTCGGGTGGGTGTTAAAAAGACGAGCTTGCGAGATGGCGAAAGGCCCGATAAAGCTTGTTTTCTCATTTACGTTCGGACATGCTTCCACACAAGCACCGCAGGTGAAGCATTTTGAAAGCTCATACGCCCATTGACGATCCCGTTCTGCCATGCGCGGGCCAGGTCCCAAATCATAGGTACCGTCGATCGGAACCCATGCTTTTACCCGCTTTAAAGCTTCAAACATGCGGGAACGGTCTACCACCAGGTCGCGAAGTACCGGGAATGTGCGAGCCGGCTTCAGACGGATGGGCTGTTCCAGCTTCTCAATCAAAGCGGTACATGCCTGACGCGGCTTACCGTTAATGACCATCATACAGGCCCCGCAAATTTCTTCCAAACAGTTTGATTCCCAGGAAACCGGGGCCACTTTTTCCCCTTTTGCATTTACGGGATTTCTCTGGATTTCCATCAAAGCGGCAATCACGTTCATGCCGGGACGAAGCGGCACTTTGAACTCTTCCGTATATGACTTTCCATTGTGTGTATCCTGACGTTCAATAATCAGATGAACCATTTTTTGTTCGCTCATGATTTGGTCGCCTCCTTATCCACACTGTAGTTGCGCAAGCGTGGCTTGATCAGAGAGGTATCCACGTCTTCGTAGTGAAAAGCAGGTCCATCCGAGGTCCACTTAGCCATTGTCGTTTTCAACCAGTTCTCATCATCACGTTCCGGGAATTCAGGCTTATAGTGTGCCCCGCGCGATTCGTTCCGGTTGAGAGCGCCAATCGTTATTACCCGGGCAAGTTCCAGCATGTTCCACAATTGACGGGTGAAAGGTGCCATCATATTTTCCCAACGGGAAGTATCCGCCATACCAATCCGCTTGTAGCGTTCCATCAGTTCAAGAATCTTTTCGTCCGTTTTCTGCAGACGGTCATTGTGACGAACAACTGTTACGTTGTTGTTCATCCATTCACCGAGCTCACGATGAATTTGGTATGGGTTTTCGTTCCCTTCCATCTTCAGAATATCCTCGTACTGCTGCTCACGTTTCTTGCGTTCTGTTTCAAAGTAATGCTGCGCAACATCGCCGGAAGCTTTCTTCAAGCCCTTGATGTACTTAACAGCGTTCGGTCCGGCCACCATTCCGCCAAAAATCGAAGATAGCAGCGAGTTTGCGCCCAACCGGTTCGCACCATGTTGTGAATAGTCACATTCACCTGCAGCAAAGAGACCCTTAATGTTGGTTTGCTGATCATAATCCACCCAGAGACCGCCCATTGAATAGTGAACGGCAGGGAAAATGCGCATCGGAACTTTACGCGGGTCGTCACCAACAAATTTCTCATAAATTTCCAAAATACCGCCCAACTTGACATTTAGCACTTCTTTCGGAATATGGGAAACATCCAGATACACCATGTTTTCCCCGTTGATGCCAAGTCCCAAATCCACACAAACGTGGAAAATTTCACGAGTTGCGATATCACGCGGAACAAGGTTTCCATATGCGGGGTATTTTTCTTCAAGGAAATACCAGGGTTTTCCGTCTTTATAGGTCCAGACCCGTCCGCCTTCACCACGCGCCGATTCGGACATCAGGCGCAATTTATCGTCACCGGGAATCGCAGTCGGATGAATTTGGATAAACTCACCGTTTGCATAATAAGCTCCCTGCTGATATACGGCAGAAGCGGCAGTTCCTGTGTTGATAATGGAGTTTGTAGTGCGGCCGAAAATCAAGCCAGGGCCGCCAGTCGCAAGAATTACAGCATCACCGACAAAGCTGTGAATTTCCATCGAACGAAGATCCTGCGCAACAATCCCGCGGCAAGTGCCTTCATCGTCCTGAACGATCGACAAGAACTCCCAGCCTTCATATTTCTGCACCAATCCGGCCGCTTCAAAACGACGGACCTGCTCGTCCAACGCATAGAGAAGCTGTTGACCTGTCGTAGCGCCCGCAAAGGCTGTACGGTGATGTTTCGTACCACCGAAACGTCGGAAGTCCAGCAAGCCTTCCGGTGTACGGTTAAACATAACCCCCATCCGATCCAGCAAATGGATGATTCCTGGTGCCGCTTCACACATTGCTTTTACCGGAGGCTGGTTCGCAAGGAAGTCCCCGCCGTAAATCGTATCGTCAAAGTGTTCCCAAGGAGAGTCTCCCTCGCCTTTGGTGTTCACCGCTCCGTTAATACCGCCTTGTGCGCACACAGAGTGGGAACGCTTAACAGGAACAAGCGAAAATAAATCTACAGGAATACCGGCTTCGGCAGATTTGATTGTGGCCATGAGGCCGGCCAATCCGCCACCAACAACAATAATACGTTGACTCATGATTCAGTCCCCTCCCTTTACGCCCCAGGATACTTAAACGCCCAGAGAGCGCTTACTCCCAGAAATGAAATAGCTAGCCATATGCCGCCCATTACATATGCGGACATACGCTGTGAGCGAGGACCTATCGTTACTCCCCAATGGATCAGGAAGCCCCAAAGACCGTTTGCAAAGTGGAATGCCGCTGCTACTACTCCGATAATCATAAACCAGAAAGCGATCGGGTCTGCAATCAGAAGCGAGACCATGTTGAAATCAGGATTCTCACCGCTGAAACGGGTTGTCCACAAATGCCACACGACAAAGATAAATGTAATAACCCCTGTGATGCGCTGCCAGACAAACATCTGGTTGCGGAACCAAGAAAACTGTCCACTGTTATATCCGGAAGTCATTGCGATGTACATACCGTAAACACCGTGGTACAAAAGCGGTAAAAAGATAAATAAAAACTCGATTACCCCCAAAAACGGCAAGCCTTGGATTCCCAATACCGCTTCGTTATAATGCTCCGCGCCTTTCGTTGCTTTCGCATTGGTAAACAGGTGAAAAACCAAGAAAAGACCTACAGGCAATACTCCTGTCAAAGAATGCAGACGTCGAAACCAAAAATCTTTTTGTTGTTGTGCCACTTGAGTCTGGTCCTCCCTTCTAGAATCGCCTTTCAGGCGTCCGTCCTACTGCATGCGCTTTCTTTCACATGCTGGTGAGACTTCTCTCTTTGTAGTTTTTTTTTTGCGCCCCCTTTATGTAAAAAAACAGATAAAGTTGATTACGAAAAGAAGGGTAACCGATCCCCTCGGTTACCGTTCTTTCCTGTCTGCCCAGGAAAGAATAAAACGTGGTATCTTTAGTAACCACATCTTATTCTTTCCGACAGTCGGAAAAACTTCCTCCGCACACGCATTTCTTTGGAAGCGTGCTGCTTAGAAGCTTCTCTGAATAGCCATTCACTCTATCGAAAATTGTCGCACTTTATCAATAATGTGTCAAGAATATTACAAGAGTATTTTTCCCAAAATCAAACGCTTTGAGGCATGAATAATTCACTTTCCTTTGAGTTTTGGGACAATTCGTGTCCAACGTTCGCTTCGCCTTCCGCAAGGCATGGAATCACAAGCTGAGAGAAAGAATCGGCAATTTGCTGCTTTAAGAACTCCTCGATCACATACCCGGAAACACCGGCTGTCACATATCCAAGAACAACTTCCTGCCCGTGGGATGCTCGAACTTTCTTTAGAATCGCTCCTCCCAATTTTTCGACAAAGTGGGTAAACACTTGCTCCGTTTGAGCCGCTGATTCTCGTGTACAGTCCAAGCGCACCAAATTGTTTTGAACTTCTGTCCGCCCCTCAAACTGCTGCAGCGGGGTATTCCAACTGGAAGACCTCAGGACATTTCCCGAGTTTTGCAGAAGAGCCATTAAATCCTCCAACACCGCACTCGCCGTTGGATATTCCCCGGCCCCTTTTCCGATGAAAGTCAGGTCTCCCACCACATCACTCGAAATCATTACTGCATTAAAAACATCATTCACCCGCGCGAGCGGATGGGTCAGCGGCAGCAATCGAGGTCCGACGGACAGCTCAATTCCCTGCTCCGTTCTGCGAGAGCGCCCGAGCAGTTTAATAACATAACCAAACTCGCGGGCCCACTGCAAATCTAAAGGCTGAAGGCGGGTAATTCCTTCTCTCGGTATATCATGGACGGGAACCTTTACATCAAACGCGAGATTGGTCAGGATTGCCAGCTTATAAGCCGCATCAAAACCTTCCACGTCGCTTGTAGGATCCGCTTCCGCGTATCCAAGTTCCTGCGCCTGCACCAAGACTTCACCAAAAGATTGCCCCGTTTGTTCCATTTTCGTGAGAATATAGTTTGTCGTTCCGTTGAGAATCCCGGATACTTCCTGGACACGATTGGCGGTTAAATATCCTTGGAGAAAGCGAATCACAGGGATTCCTCCCGCCACACTCGCTTCAAACAAAAGTTGAACTCCCGCTTCTTCCGCCGTTTGCAGCAGCTCTGCCCCGTGCTTTGCAAGCAGTTCCTTATTCGCGGTGATTACATGCTTTCCCGACCGCAAAGACTTTAAAATAATGGTACGGGCAGGTTCCAGTCCTCCCATCACTTCAATAATGATTGGAATATCCGGAGAGGTAAGAATCAGATCCGGATCCGTGATGATCTGTTCCCGGGCCACTTCCACATTTCGTTTTTTCTCTGGATTTCGCACCAAAATATACGGGATCTCAATCCTGCAGCCCGTTCGCTCCGCAATCGATTCCCCGTTTTGGCTTAACGCTTTCAAAACTCCCGATCCTACGGTTCCCAAACCCAGGAGGCCCACCCGCACCGTTCTCTGTTGTCTGTTCATTTTGTTTTCCCTCCGTTTTCCAAAAACTCCCCTACCCATTCGTTCATGATTTCAAACTCGATCAAAAACGCATCATGCCCGTGAATGGTCTTCATCTCACGGTAGACGACTTCTTTTCCCTTTGCCCGCAGCAATTCGGCAGTGTCCAGAAGTTCACCGGCAGGGAATAAAAAGTCGGAATCAATTCCAATCATCAACCCGCGGGCGTTAATTCGGTCCAACACATGTGAATAGCTTCCGCGTCCGCGCGATACATCGTGCAAATCCATCGATTTCAGCAGATAAAGGTACGAATTGGCATCGAATCTTTGAACCAATTTATCACCTTGGTAGTTTAAGTACTTTTCCACCTGAAACTCGGATTCCATAACAAACGGATCGTCGATTGGAACCATGGAGTGTCCGAACCGCTCCTCGTACAACTCAAAGCTTCGATACGTAATCATTCCGAGCCGCCGGGCAAGATTGAGACCTTTTTGCGGAAATGTTCTTCCGTAATAATTCCCGTTGCACCAAGCCGGGTCATTATAAATTGCCTGTCGCGCGACATTGTTAAAGGAGATTCCCATTGCAGAAAATCGGCCGCACGTGGCGATCGGAATATACGTTTCCATCATTTCCGGGTAGGTTACCGCCCATTCGAAAACCTGCATTCCTCCCATGGATCCCCCAATGACAGCATACAGACGGTCGATTTCCAGGCTTTTGACCAAATGATATTGCGCTTGCACCATATCGCGAATGGTGACTATCGGGAAACGCATGCCATAGGGACGGCCATCAAGCGGATTGATCGATCCCGGGCCAGTCGAGCCGGAACACCCGCCCAGCACATTTGCACAAATAACAAAATAGCGATTGGTATCAAGCGCTTTTCCCGGTCCGATAAGTCCGTCCCACCAACCGGGGTAGCCTGCCGTAGACCCCGCATGGGAATCTCCGGTCAATGCATGGCAGACCAAAATCGCATTGTCTTTGGCAGAATTCAACGTGCCGAATGTCTCGTAGACAAGCGTTGCATCTGTTAATTCCCGCCCACTCTGAAGTACCAGATCGGGCAGCTTATATTCTTTTCGTACCACGTCTTCAATTCGTACCGCCATGCGCTCGCTCACACCTCACCTATGGAAAAGTGACGCCAGGATTGACTCCCATTCAAAAGACGGCAATCGTCGGAGAAAAAACGAAAGACCCCACTCAACTAAGAGGGGGTCACATAAATCGATCGCCGCCTCTTATCTATCAGAATCAAATGATTCTGCAGGAATTGGCACCAAGAATCCCACCTGAAAAAAGGTGCAGGATTCCGGTTGCCGGGCTTCATCGGGCCAGTCCCTCCGCCACTCTGGATAAGAGTTTCATCACGCACTATTCACTTGAATCGTTGAAAAGAGTTTATCACGGGGATAATCAATCGTCAAGAATATTTGACCGACTGTTATTTTGCCACAGCAGCCGCCTCTACGGCATCAAGACCGAACGCGGTATGCAGTACCCGAACCGCTTTATGAACATCGGAAGCGTCGATAACACAGGACACTTTGATTTCGGACGTGCTCACCATCTTAATGAACATTCCGTTCTCCGAGAGAACCTGGAACATCTGAGCAGCCACGCCCGGATTGCTGATCATTCCCGCTCCTACAATCGACACTTTCGCCAGTTCTTCCTCACAAACGATTTCATTGGCGCCAAGACGAGTTTTCAGTTGGGTCAGAACTTCAATTGTACGGTGCAAATCGTCCTTCGCCACGGTAAACGAAATGTCGCTGCGATCATTATGGACAACGCTTTGTACGATAATATCGACGTTAATATTTTCTTTCGCAAGCGTCTGGAACACAGCCTGCAGGTTGTCATTTCGGTTTGGCACGCCAACAAGCGCTACCTTGGCCACGTTCAAATCATGTGCGATACCTCGTACAATAATCCCTTTTTCCATAAGTGCCTCCTCTTTCACGAGTGTTCCCGGATTTGATTTAAAACTGGAACGAACCATTAACGGTACGTTGTATTGTTTCGCATATTCAACTGCACGCGGATGAAGTACTGCCGCCCCCAGGTTGGCCAACTCCAGCATCTCGTCATACGAGATTTCAGGAATCTTGCGAGCAAACTTTACAACGCGCGGATCGGTTGAGTACACACCCTCTACATCGGTGTAAATCTCGCATAAGTCCGCTTTCAGAGCAGCTGCTAACGCGACTGCGGTTGTATCCGAACCACCGCGACCAAGTGTCGTAATGTCTCCGTCTTCAGAAACCCCCTGGAAGCCGGCAACCACGACAATTTTCCCTTCTTCCAACTCGGCGAAAATTCTTGACGGATCCATGTCGGTAATTCTCGCTTTGCTGTGCACCGCTTCCGTACGAATTCCGGCTTGCCATCCGGTAAACGATACACTGTCTTTTCCAAGGTCCTGCAAAGCCATCGCCAACAATGCGATGGAAATCTGTTCTCCTGTTGTCAAAAGCATATCCATTTCACGGGCAGGCCGTTTCGAGGACACCTTGCATGCAAGATCGATCAAATCATCAGTCGTGTCCCCCATTGCAGATACGACCACAACGCAGGAATTCCCTTGATCCACAGTATCCGCTACACGTCGGGCGACTCGTTGAATGTGCTCGGGACTTGCAACAGAACTTCCCCCAAACTTTTGAACGGTTAATGCCACACTCTCCACTCCAATCTGTCATATCATCTTGTTGTTTAGTTTTATCGATAACTCGCCGATCATGCTAAGGTCAAAGCAAAAAGCGGCAATAGAAGGTTGACTCAGGTCACCCGTCTACTGCCGCCTAACGTGTCTAGTCAGCGTACCAGTGCCCCCTCTCAACAAACACAAAGCAATGCTTTCCATTTGTTCCCTTTCAGAATCTCAGCGAGATAGTTCTCCACAGAAAGCCAAGGGCAGCTTCCTGTGACAGTCCTGCACCTGTTCGATGCAGACCCAGCCGAGCATTCCCGGGAGAAATGCTCGCTTCGGCGAATACCCCTTTCCCTTTGAGTCTTTGAAATCCCGTTTCTCGTCAAAGGTACTCTTGATCGTTCGCGCCTCTACCTCACCTCTGCTTGAGATGAGGCAATATGAAATTTAAATCTGATTATATCATTCAGCTGGCGAGCGGTCTACTCTTTTTTGCAAAAAATCTTAGGTTTGGCGTAAGAAACTCACAATTTCTTTTGCCAATTTATCACCGATGCCCACTTTCCGAAATTCCTCGACCGGTGCCCCTTTAATGGCTTCGATCGAACCGAAATGCTTCAACAACTGTTTCCGCCGTTTCTCCCCGACGCCCGGTATATCGTCCAATACTGAACGCATCGCCTGTTTGCCGTGGGTTTGCCGGTGAAATGTAATGGCAAAGCGGTGAACTTCGTCTTGAATCCGCGTTAACAGGTAGAATGCTTGTGAAGACCGGTCGATCGGAATCGGATCCGGTTCGTCACCGAAAAAAAGCTGGCTGGTCCGATGGCGGTCATCTTTCGCCAATCCGCATACAGGGATGTCCAGGTCGAACTCATTCTGCAGTACGTCAAGCGCTGCGCCGATTTGCCCCTTGCCTCCGTCAATGACGATCAGGTCTGGCAAAGGCTGTTTTTCTTTCAGCGCCCGGACAAAACGGCGGCGGATCACCTCACGCATAGATCCATAATCATCGGGTCCCTGTACCGTTTTAATTTTATATTTCCGGTATTCTTTCTTGGCCGGCTGCCCATTAATAAACACGACCATGGCAGCCACCGCATCCGCTCCCTGAATGTTTGAGTTATCGAAAGATTCAATACGGAAAGGTGTGGAAATCGCCAGGATCTCGCCCAACTGCTGAACCGCCCGGATCGTCCGATCCATGTCGCGATCCATCATTTTAAAACGCTCTTCCAGAGCGATTTTCGCATTCTCGCAGGCCATGTCCACCAGTTGTTTTTTGGTTCCGCGCATAGGCACTTTAATTTTTACGGACAGCCATTCTTCAATGACGTCCGTGTCAAGTCCCCCCGGCAGCAGAATCTCTCGCGGCAGGTCGGGATTCTCGAAGTAAAACTGGGTGACATAGGAGAGAAAATCCTCTTTTTCATCGCCATGATGCTGAAACACTGAGACATCACGCTGAATCAGCTTACCGGAACGAACATAGAACACCTGTACGCACATCATACCTTTGTCCGCATAATAACCGAATACATCCCGGTTGATCGTGTCGCCGAGATCGATTTTTTGCTTCTCCATGACCGCATCAATATGATGGATCAGATCCCGCAGTTCCTTGGCCCGTTCAAAATTCAAGGACTCCGCCTCTTTGTGCATCTTGTCGGTCAACTGGGCTTTGATCTCATTATGTCCGCCATTCAGAAATTTGGTAATTTCCTTGACCATCTGGTCGTAGGTTGCCTGTTCAACCGGAAACTCGCACGGAGCTATGCATTGATTAATATGGTAGTAAAGACAGACTTTCGGTTTTAGTGTTTTGCATTTCCGCAAGGGGTAGAGGCGATCCAGCAGCTTTTTGGTCTCGTTGGCTGCTCCCGCATTCGGATAGGGTCCGAAATACTTGCCTCCGTCTTTTTTTACCCGGCGAACAATCTCAAGCTTGGGATGCTCCTCGTTCGTAATCTTGATATACGGGTAGGTTTTGTCATCCTTCAGCATGATGTTGTAATGCGGCGTATGCTTTTTTATGAGGTTGTTTTCCAAAATCAGGGCTTCGATCACAGTATCGGTCACTATATATTCAAAATCGGCTATATTCGATACAAGCAGCTGTGTCTTTCCATCGTGGGACCCTGTGAAATACGAGCGTACACGGTTTTTCAACACTTTTGCCTTGCCCACATAAAGAATATCCCCGTTCGCGTCCTTCATCAGGTACACGCCTGGTTTTGCGGGCAACAGGGTCAATTTTTCCTTAATCTTTTCCCGAGTAGACATGGGTATCACCTACTCAAATACTACCACAAGAGTCAAGATTGGTTCTCAAGATTGTAGAAAAAACGGATGAGCGTTGGTACATCCTTGAGTAAAACATACGAACTCGTACCGGCAGATTGTGCGATGACAAACTGGCAATCCAGGCTGTTCCGCAAGCTGTTCACGCATTGGTAGATGCTGATTTGAGCATCCTGGCTTGTCACTCGGGCTCCTGAATAGGAAAAGCCTGCAGGGATAAAACCATTAAGAACCATCTCTTCATCGCCCGCTCCGGTAAAACACACCCAATCGACTTCTTTTTCTTGAAACGATCCGTTCGGTAGAAATTCGAGCATTTTTCTTTTTTCGGTAACTCTTCTTTCTGTGACACTGACGCTTGAGTCCCTCTCTACGATAACCATTTTCATAGCAATTCTCCTATTTCTCTGTAATAATCAAGGCCTCTCCACCCCGATGTTCACTGAACAAGGAATCGTGTCCTTATATAGGAGACAGTATAACATGGGCTTTCATCTTTATACCCATTCCTTTCGCTTCGCTCAAGGCACAAAACGGAATGAAATCCGTTAACCTTGAGCGTTTTT
>NZ_JBHSHC010000064.1:0-26607 GCF_042652925.1 Effusibacillus consociatus | reverse complement strand
ATACCGAACGGTACGTACGGTGGTGTGGGAGGCCGGCTACTCAATTAATGGGTAGCCTCCTACCCGATTAGAAGGGTTCTTTCCATTCGGACAGCACATCAATCCCTGCCGCTTGAACGGTTTTACGAAGTTGGTTCAAGTTTACCACCTGGTCATCAAATTCCACCGTAATGGTATTGGCTACAGGATCAATCACCGCTCTGTCGACTCCAGTCAGCGCGTTCAGTGAAGTCGAAACTCTGCGCACTTCTTCGGGCGCAGATTTCCTGATCATAATACGTCCGAGTGACATGCGAACACCTCCTGACTCTCAGTATGAGTAGTCAGGACTTCAGTCATACTTCTCTTCTTCTTCCCGCGTGATTCTTTCAAGAATCAATTCGAGCTCCGTTTCAAAGTTAAGAGACAAAGGCCCGGGAAGTCGGGACATGATCTGTTGAATTTCAGGCAGAGCGGCAGCATCTTCCAGGCCAGTCGGCCGTTTCTCCAATCCATCGATCCAATCGCGAAGAACATCGATAAACTCATAAAAAGACGATTCAAACCGATCCGCATTTTCCTCGGAATCCTCTCCGGTTTCCGTTTGCATTCGCTGCCAATTCTGGAGAACTGCAGATAAAGACTGTTCCAATTCCTTGTTCAAATGCTCTCCCCGCTCTCTGTTACAGTACTACTTCCAGTATAAGCAAACTTCATAATTTCTTAAGATTTTTCGTTTCTTTTTGTTAAGGATTTTTGCTTACTCTTTCCTTAATCCATCCTGAGAGGTGAGGAAAGTGTACAAAGCAACCTCCACACTGGCTGACAGGGCCTCCTTTTTAATGAAATTCGTGCATTCCCCGAAAGACATCGGAAGTATCACACCGAGTTCCTCTTTCCTCGCGAAAGCCATGATCAAACCCATCGATTGGGAAAAGCTTGAATCGGTTGTGGAACTCGGCGCCGGAACAGGTGTTTTTACCCGTTATATCCAGGACAGGAAGCGTCCAAGCTGCAAAGCGGTCATCTTTGAGCAGGATCCGGAACTGCGCGGTCGATTGAAAAACCTCTATCCCAATCTGGTATTCCGTTCGAATGCGGAAAATCTTTTTTCGGACCTACAGGAGTTGGGGCTGCCGGAAGTAGATTGTATTTTGTCGGGGCTGCCATTCGCCAATTTTTCCCCGGACCTGCGGGAAAAGATTTTAAGCGAGGTCGTACGGTCATTAAAACCGGGAGGATTGTTTATCGCCTTCCAGTACTTCCCGCAGTTGAAAAGTGAATTAAAAAAGTACTTTCCGAACATTCATTTTTCTGTGGTCCCGCTGAACCTGCCGCCAGCCTTTGTCTATTGCTGCACCAAATCATGAACCTGAAAGGAGGAATCGGGGATGGATGTGAATGACGTCATCCATTGGGTGAACCAATACGGGTACTGGGCGTTATTCTTTTGCTTGTGGCTAGGGATTGTGGGAATGCCAATTCCGGATGAAGCGGTGGTCATGACGGGAGGATTCGTAACTTCATTAAATTTATTACATGTCTTCCCGGCTTTTCTTGTGACCTACCTGGGTGTGATTTCAGGGCTGACGCTCGGGTTTGTTTGGGGGCGGGTACTCGGGGCTCCGATTTTGGATCGATTGGCGAAAAAGAAAAATCTCGCAAGGTATATCGACAAGTCGCAGGAACTGATCAATCGGTATGGTTCGTTCACCCTGTGCATCAGTTATTTTATCCCAATCGTTCGACATGTAGTTCCCTATGTGGCGGGTGTTGCCAAAATGGCTTATTGGCGATATGCGTTGTTCTCCTATTCAACAGGGTTAGTATGGACACTTCTGTTTTTTACTGCAGGCCGTTATTCGGGCGTGCATCTTGAGCAAATAGGCCGGACGATCGACTCGTATGGATTTTATATAGTGGTTATTACAGTATTTGTCGGAGCCAGGATTTTGACCTTGTTTTGGCTGAGGAAAAATCGGGAAAGAAGCAGACGATCAAAATCTGCAATAATAGAGTTGGATGGAACTAAGAGATAGCGATTTTCGTTGGGGAGACGGTGTGCAAGCATGGAGAAAGAGACGGTACTGATCATTGACGATGAGAAAGAAATTCGGGATTTACTTGAGATTTATCTAAAGAATGAAGGCTACCATGTGATCAAAGCAAGTGACGGTTTGGAAGCCCTTGAGATTCTGCAAAATCATACGGTCCACCTGATTATTCTCGATGTGATGATGCCCCGGATGGACGGAATTGAAGCCTGCATGAAAATCCGGCAGGAGCAAAATATGCCGATCATTATGCTTTCGGCAAAAGCTCAGGATATGGACAAAATTATGGGGTTGACCTCCGGTGCGGATGATTATATGACGAAGCCGTTTAACCCTCTGGAGCTGATCGCAAGGGTGAAATCCCAACTCCGGCGGTACATGAAACTCAATGCTCGCATTCCTCAAAAAGAGAACGAACTAGAGATTGATGATTTGGTGATTAACGTTGCCACTCACGAAGTTACAGTAGGGGGCAAGGATGTGAAGCTCACCCCTACCGAATTTTCGATTTTGGAGCTGTTGGCCCGAAACAGAGGAATCGTGTTCAGTGTGGAGCGGATTTATGAAAGGGTTTGGAACGATCCATTCTACAATTCGGAGAACACGGTAGTGGTCCATATTCGGAAGATCCGGGAAAAGATCGAAGAGAATCCAAGAAAACCGAGATTTATCAAAACGGTGTGGGGAGTGGGGTACAAAATTGAAACTTAACTTCAGGCGACTCATTCCGAACTGGATAAGAAGTCTTTTTAACCGGTGGATAAATCCGGTTTATCAACTGATTCAAAAGAAAATCAGGCAACATATTCGTCTTCAATTAATGATCACTTTTGTAATCTGCTTTATAGCCGCATTTATTGTTGGTGGCATTAGTGACTCTGTTTTTGGGAAATTCAACAGGACAGCCTATATTAATTATTCAGTCGGAAGGGATTCAATCGATCGGGATGCTCGTTTTCTTGTTCATAAGATCAATCAGGATTATCCGAATAATCTGGGTATCGAAGAGATTATGAAGCTGACTCCTCGTCAATTAAAAATTTTGATTGTCGATCTGGATGGAAAAGTGAAATATAAATCGGAGAAAGCAACCGAAACGCAAGTCGATCTGCACGGCATTATCCGCAATGCGATGGATACTAGAATTAATGAGGGCTACTATGAGAACTCCCGGAGAGAATTTATCAGTTTTTATCCAATCGAATTAGAGAATATGAAAGGTTATCTGATAGTCAGCGGGGCTCCGGAAGGTACGATCATGTACCGCCAGGACGCTTGGCTGTTCCCGATCATCACCGGAGTTGCCACATTTATTTTCCTGTTTCTGTTTCTGACCCGAAGGAAAATGAAATACATTGAAGAACTTGCGGAAGGTCTGCTGGTGATCTCAAAGGGCAATCTTGATTATCGGGTTGTCAAGAAAAGTGAGGATGAACTGGGGTCTTTGGCAGACAGTGTGAATCAAATGGCGGAAGAACTCCACGCGAAGATTGAGCACGAAAGAAAGATGGAGAAAGTCAAAAACGAGCTGATTACCAATGTATCCCATGATTTGCGGACTCCTCTCACGTCGATTCTCGGATATCTGAAACTGTTGATGGACAAGAAATATGAGAATCCGGAGCAGATGGAAAACTATTTTCAAATTGTGTACGGGAAGAGCGAAAAGCTGAAAGTGCTGATCGAAGATTTGTTCGAATACACCAAACTGACCGATCAGGAGGTTGCGCTGCGGAAGCAAAAAGTTTGCCTGAATGAACTTTTGGAACAGCTGACGGAGGAATTGGTGCCGCCAGGCGAGGAAAATCATGTGAGTTTTTGGAAAGAAATTCCGACCGAACGAATCTATTTATGGGCGGATCCGGATAAATTGGCAAGAGTTCTCGAGAATCTCCTGACCAACGCAATCAAGTACAGCGAAAAACCGGGAGAAATCAAAATCCGAGCGGTGGAAGAAGAGAACAGCGTCCTCCTCTCCGTCCACAATCAAGGGGATCCGATTCCCGAAGAAGAACTGCCGCGCCTATTTGATCGCTTCTATCGGGTGGATAAATCCAGAACGTCCGAAAGGGGCGGTTCCGGACTGGGATTGGCAATCGCCAAGAGCATTGTGGAACTGCACGGGGGAAAGATTTGGGCAGAGAGCGAGGAGGGGGAAACCAGATTTTTGATCCGATTTAAAAGAGATGAATAGGGGGCTTGGTCTTCTGCGATTGGAGTAATTTCCAACGTGGAGGGCTTATTTTATTTACCACTCATATTTGGGAGAGAGCGAATCATAGGCTTTTAGTAATCAAATCGTCGGAGTATTGACGTGATACTTGATGAGGAGGGAATTCAATGGGGATTTCGGAGTGCTGTAAGGCCCAATTGAACGTTGAGTATCGAATCGAGTATCTGCACGGGAAAGACGATGATTATGAGCTGCAAGTTCCATGCCTGGTTTGCAGTAAATGCGGAAAGGAGTATGGACCGAAATATGGACGACCCGGGGACAAGACTCTTGGCGATTAAAGATTGGGGGGGATGAGATGGAACTGCAGAAAACAACCACTTCATCAAAATTGGAATTTGCGGCTGACGTCATTCAGTTGGCCAGCGGAGTGAGTTTGGCGTTATTTTTGTGGACCCATATGATTTTCGTGGGATCGATTTTATTCGGGGTAACCGTGTTTAACCGGTTGGCCGCTTTTTTGGAAGACTTTTATTTTCTTCATGCGGCCGTGATCTTTATCATTATTGCTTTTATCGCCCATGTCGGGACTGTGCTCAGGAGAATCCCTGGCCGGTGGAAGGATCAAAAAATTGTCTGGCAGCATGCAAAGACGATCAAACATGGTGACACATGGTCATGGTTGTTCCAAGTGGTGTCGGGTTCCGCGATTCTGATTTTGGCAACGATCCATGTGTTTGTTGTGGTATATGGGGGAATCGACGCAAAATTAAGTTCCGCCCGCATGCACTCTCCGTTTCTATGGTTCTATCTGTCGCTGCTGATATTAGGTGAATACCATGCGAGTGTGGGCATGTACCGGGCAGCAATCAAGTGGGGCTGGATGAAGAGGCAGACTGCGAAGCGGGTATTTGGCATTGCCACCCTGATCTTCCTTGTGATCGGACTTGTAACAATTGGAACATTGTACATGTTAGGGGGAGCGGTATGAGCACCTACGACATATTTACAACAGACGTGCTCGTTGTCGGAGCAGGGTTAGCAGGGGAACGGGCTGCTATTGAAGCGGCAGAGCATGGGCATAATGTGATCATTCTCAGTCTTGTGCCGCCGCGCCGTTCCCATAGTACTGCGGCGCAAGGGGGAATGCAGGCCTCGCTGGCCAATAGCGCCAAAGGGGCAGGTGACAATCCGGATGTTCATTTTGCCGACACGGTAAAAGGATCGGACTGGGGATGTGATCAGGAAGTTGCCCGCCTGTTCGCCGAAACCGCTCCCATAGCCGTGAGACAAATGGCGTATTGGGGAGTGCCGTGGAACCGGGTGGTCGCGGGAAAAAAGACGCTGCCTGACGGATCTGAAATCTATGACGATCCGGAAAAAGAGGGGCTTATCACAGCCAGAAATTTTGGCGGAACAGCGAAATGGCGAACCTGTTACGTGGCAGACGGGACAGGACACAGTCTGCAATACGCGATGGACAGTGTGGTGATCAAGCTCGGGATCACGGTGCATGATCGAACGGAAGCGATTTCGCTCATTCATGACGGCACCCACTGCAATGGAGTGGTCGCCCGCTGTTTGAGGACAGGGAAACTGCGTGTCTACCTTGCAAAATCAACTGTAATTGCCACGGGTGGGTACGGACGCTTGTACGGGGCTTCTACGAACGCAATCATCAACGAAGGTACAGGAATGTCTATCTCCTTGGAAACGGGAGTAGTGCCGTTGGGCAATATGGAAGCCGTTCAATTCCATCCGACCGGAATTGTACCCACCTGGATTCTGATAACAGAAGGCGCCCGGGGTGACGGAGGGTATCTGCTGGACAAGAATCTCCACCGATTCATGCCCGACTATGAACCGGTCAAGAAAGAACTGGCGTCCCGTGACGTGGTATCCCGAAGAATGACGCAGCATATCCGGAAAGGGTTTGGTGTGGAAAGTCCGTACGGTCCCCATCTCTGGTTGGATATCCGGCACTTGGGTGCAAAGCATATCAATAGAAATCTGCGTGAGATCGCCAATATTTGCCGGAACTTTGCCGGGATTGATCCTGTCCATGAACTGATTCCGGTTCGCCCGACCCAGCACTATAGTATGGGTGGAGTCCGAACGAACATCAACGGCATGGCATATGGCTTGGAGGGGTTATTCGCAGTCGGCGAGGCCGCCTGTTGGGATCTGCACGGATTTAACCGGTTAGGCGGGAACTCTCTGGCAGAGACGATTGTGGCCGGCATGATCGTAGGGAAACAAATTGCGCTGTATACCAAAGAAGCGACTCTCAATGTATCTAGTACAGGGATACGAGAGTTTGTAGGGGAGCAAGAAGACCGGATTCAAAAATTGGTCAACTGCAGCAGCGGCAACGAAAATGTGTATCAGATCCGCCGCGAGATGGAAAACACCCTGATGGAGCACGTCGGGATCTTCAGGACGGGTGAGGCGCTGGAAAAAGCGGTTCGGAAGCTCGATGAGCTGTATCGAAGATCGCAGCGTGTCGGTCTCCAAAGCAGCGGACAGGGCGGAAATCCCGAGTTGGCAGCTGCGTTACGAATTACCGGGATGGTGAAGCTCGCGTATCTGATCGCGGCGGGAGCCTTGGCGCGGGAAGAAAGCCGCGGCAGCCATTACCGGGAAGATTTTCCGAAACGGGACGATGTCAACTGGTTGAAGCGTACACTCGCGTACTGGCCGAAGGGGGCCGACAAGCCGATTTTTGAATATGAAAATGTAAATTGCACCGAGTTGCCCCCGGGGGACCGTGGATATGGGGAAGGAAGCAGTCAGAACGCAGGAGCAAGTGCAGCGTCCAAGTGAGTTGGACAAAACAGTTCGGAGGAGAGTGAACAATGGGACGACAATTATCGCTTCATATCATGCGCTACAATCCTGACACCCCTGAAATAAAACCGTTTCTGCAAACCTTCCGATTGGAAGAAGACGAACGCATGACCCTGTTTGTGGCGTTAAATAAAATCCGTGAGGAACAGGATCCCAGTCTGCAATTTGACTTTGTTTGTCGTGCTGCCATTTGCGGCTCATGCGGCATGCTTATCAATGGGAAGCCCACCTTGGCCTGCAAAACGCTAACCAAGGAATTGCCTGCAGACATTACCCTCATGCCTTTGCCTGTATTTAAAATGCTGGGCGATCTAAGCGTGGATACAGGGACCTGGTTCCGGGAGATGAACCTGAAAACGGAAGCATGGATCAACACGGAAAAGCAGTTCGATCCGAAGGCGCGAGAGGAACGGATGACCAACGACCAGGCTCTGAAGATTTACGAAGCGGATCGCTGTATCGAGTGCGGTTGCTGTATAGGAGGCTGTGCGACCGCAAATATCAGGCCTGATTTTCTTGGAGCCGCAGGACTCAACCGGGTGGCCCGGTTTATGGTAGATCCTCGCGATGAACGGACCGATCAGGACTATTTTGAGATTGTCGGCAACGATGAAGGTGTGTTTGGATGTGTCGGATTAATGGCTTGTGATGACAACTGTCCGATGGATATTCCACTCCAGGAACAGCTCGCTTATGTCCGCCGCAAGATGGCGGTGGCTGGATTCAGGAGATAAGGGGAACTTTGACCTTAAAGCACGCAATATGATAAAATGGCTATGAAGATGAGTTATAAACGATTCAGCTGGCGACATATACTAAATAGAGCCTTGCCGCTGCTACGGCAAAGCTCTTAGGACAAGAAAGCTGTGGACACCCACGGCGCGCAAAGATGTTACATCCAAGCGAACCCACCGTTAGGCGCCAACCTTACGCGGTGGGTTTTCGCTTGTTACGCTTACGCTTCCAAAACCGATAAAGCTTCCATCCACTAAGCATGGTGCTTAGTAAGGCCGCTACGATTTTTAGAAACAGGTAGAGCGTGCCGAGCGTGACCATCGGCCTCACCCCCTTTCACGGGAAGCTGCGCCGTGGTCAAATCCACCGCAATTCATGTCCTAGGAAAATTATACCACATTTTCGAAGGTAGAACTCTTATAAAATGCTTTACACAGTCCGAGTCGTAGGTTATAGTGAAATGTATAATAATTCCAAG
The DNA here is from genome assembly GCF_042652925.1 of Effusibacillus consociatus. Lineage (NCBI taxonomy): Bacteria > Bacillati > Bacillota > Bacilli > Caryophanales > Alicyclobacillaceae > Effusibacillus > Effusibacillus consociatus. Next base: position 18,341 of record NZ_JBHSHC010000064.1, on the reverse strand, counting down.
TAAGGAGGTGTGCGTCATGCGTAACTTAATAGTACTTGCTATTTTTACTTTACTACCTATACAAATTGACGCAGAACAGCCTTCTTGGGAGAACGGATTCTAGCTTTCATCTTACCGTGATCACCGTAGGTGCTGTTTTTGCACCTATGGTTTTTTTGTGCCTCAAGGCATTTACAGTTTTTAGAAGCCATAGGAATTGTCTTGTGGCTTCTTTTTATTGGGAGGGGGCAACAGCCATGAGCGTTTTTCGGGATTTGTTATGGTTTTTCAAAATGGAAAAGAGGAGTTACGGCATCGGAATCGTGATTCTGGTACTGGTAGCGCTTCTGGAATTAGCTCCGCCGTATGCCGTTCGGCTTGTGGTGGATGGTATCTCCCAAGGGACGCTGACAAAGAGCGATTTGATAAAATGGCTCTCTCTGCTTCTCTTGTCAGGAGTAGTGATTTACGGTCTTCGCTATCTGTGGCGAATTTTGATTTTTGGGGCTGCGGTTCGGCTCGGGCAATTGCTGAGAAACCGGTTGTACGAACATTTTACGAAAATGTCGCCGCAGTTCTATCATCAACGCCGAACGGGCGACTTGATGGCCCATTCGACCAATGACATTCAAGCGATTGAGATGACGGCGGGTGAAGGCGTACTCACATTGGTAGATTCGATTACCTTGGGGAGCCTGGTCATTTTTTCGATGGCCGTATTCATCAGTTGGGAATTGACCTTGATTGCTCTGATTCCTATGCCTGTCATGGCATGGGCGACAAGCCGCTACGGAACTCTGCTGCATGAGCGTTTTCACAAAGCACAGGAGGCTTTTTCCGATCTGAATGACAAGGTGCAGGAAAATATCTCGGGTGTCCGCGTGGTCAAAGCTTTCGGCCAGGAGGAAGCGGAGAAGGAATCATTCAAGGAATTATCCTCTGACGTTGTGCAGAAAAATATTGCGGTTGCCAAAATTGAATCCCTGTTCGACCCGACGATTCAGATCATTGTCGGCGTATCGTTTTTCCTGGCCATCTCCGCTGGTGCGATCTTTGTAGTGAACAACGAAATGTCCCTTGGAGAGCTGACCCAATTTGGGATGTATCTGGGCCGGTTGATTTGGCCGATGCTGGCGTTCGGATGGCTTTTCAACATTGTCGAGCGGGGGCGCGCTTCCTATGACCGTGTCAATGCCTTGCTGCATATCCGTTCGGAAGTGTCGAACAAAGAAGGGGCTGCAAAAGAGGTGCCGAGCGGGGATGTGGAGTTTAAGATCGATTCTTTTGCGTATTCAGGAAAGGTGACTCCCGCACTGCAGGATCTGCATGTCCTGATTCGGCAGGGACAAACGCTTGGGATTGTAGGAAAGACCGGAAGCGGTAAGACCACTCTGCTCCGGCTGCTGCTGCGTGAATTTGATTGCAAAGACGGAGATATCACAATTGGCGGAAAGTCCATCTACTCGTATGAATTGCAGGCATTGCGCACTGCGATCGGGTATGTGCCGCAGGACCATTTTCTGTTTTCGGCAACGGTAGCGGAGAATATCGCATTCGGGAAACCGGACGCAGCGATGGAAGAGATTCAGCAGGCGGCAAAATTGGCCTCGATCCATCAGGATATTTTGCGGTTTGAAGATGGGTATGGAACGATTGTCGGCGAGCGCGGGGTTACATTGTCAGGCGGACAGAAACAGCGCATCTCGATTGCGCGGGCGCTTTTGATGAATCCTGAGATTTTGATTCTCGATGATTCCTTATCGGCGGTGGATGCCCGTACGGAGAAAGCGATTTTGGATGCGTTTCGGATCAACCGGCTGGGGAAGACTACGTTGATTTCCGCTCATCGCCTGAGTGCGGTGGAACATGCGAATCTGATCATAGTCCTGGATGAAGGGAAAATCATGGAACGGGGAACGCATGAAGAGCTCATGCGGATGGATGGATGGTATGCGGCGATGTACCAGCGGCAACAACTGGAATCTCTCGTAGAACAAGGGGGTGTGGCAAATGGTAGGTAAGCGGCTTTTTCGATATCTGATCCCGCATAGGAAGCAATTGCTAGCAGCCTTTCTGCTGCTGTTATGCGCAACAGCAGCTGATTTGACGGGGCCTAAACTGATTCAGATCTTTATTGACGAACATCTCACGCCTCGCAGTTTTGAGAAACAGGAACTGATCCTCCTTGGGGGCAGCTATCTGGTTTTACTTGGTTTATCCGCCGGACTCACCTACATGCAGCTTGTCTCCTTTCACAAAATTGCGTTGAAGATTATTCAGCAATTGCGTATGGATGTGTTTGGGAAGGTACAGCATCTGGGATTGGAGTTTTTCGATACAACACCGGTTGGGTCACTAGTTTCGCGGATCACGAACGATACGGAAGCGGTGAAGGATCTGTTTGTCAGCGTGCTGTCCACGTTTGTGCAGAACATCGTGTTTCTGATCGGGGTGTTTGCAGCGATGTTTCTGCTGGACGTCCGATTAGCCATGTATTGTTTGGTTCTGCTTCCGTTGATCCTGGCTTTAATGCAGACGTATCGTTATTACAGTTCCAAGGTATACCGCGTTCTGCGTTCAAAGCTAAGTCAACTCAATGCGAAATTGAATGAATCCCTGCAGGGCATGAACATCATTCAGGCCATGGGGCAGGAGAAACGCTTGCGTGAAGAATACGGAAAGATCAACCGTGAGCACTATCAAGCGGGGCTGCAAAATATCAAATTAAACGGTTTGTTATTGCGGCCGGCGGTGGATCTGATTTATGTGGTTACGTTGATTCTCGTCCTTTATTTCTTTGGAATTCAACCGAACAGTGCCGTGAAAATCGGGGTTCTCTATGCGTTCATCAACTATCTGGAGCGATTCTTCGAGCCGGTGAACATGATGATGATGCGGCTGTCGCAGATGCAGCAAGCGCTCGTGTCGGCCGAGCGGGTTTTTAAATTGATGGATGAGGACCGTCTTGCCCCTGCTCAGCAGGGAACTGACAATCCCAAGATTGAACGGGGCTTGCTCGAGTTTAAGAATGTGAGCTTCTCCTACGATGGGAGAGGGGATGTGCTGAAAAATATTACGTTCACGGCAAAGCCCGGACAGACCGTGGCGCTCGTCGGGCATACCGGTAGCGGGAAAAGTTCAATCATTAACCTCCTCATGCGTTTTTATCCGGTGGAGAGAGGGGAGATTACGATTGACGGAGCGCCTTTGCAGACTTATTCGGAAGAAGAACTGCGCAAGAAAATCGGGCTTGTGCTGCAGGATTCGTTCCTGTTCGTGGGGGATGTGAAGCAGAACATCCGCCTTCACAATCAATCGATCTCCGATGAGGAGATTGTCGAAGCGGCGAAATTCGTGCAGGCGGACTCGTTTATTGAAAAGCTTCCGCATGGATATCACGAACCGGTTGGGGAGCGGGGGGCCACTTTTTCAAGCGGACAAAGGCAGTTGGTATCCTTCGCCCGGACGATGGCGCTGCAGCCTAAGATCCTGGTGTTGGATGAAGCGACGGCCAATGTGGATACGGAAACGGAAGAAGCGATCCAGACTGCTCTCGAGAACATGCGGAAGGGACGGACTACCATTGCGATTGCTCACCGGCTTTCGACGATTCAAGACGCGGATCTTATTCTGGTGCTTCATCGGGGTGAGATCGTTGAGAGAGGGACGCATCAGGAACTGCTTGCGAAGGAAGGGTTGTATTACAAGATGTATCTGCTGCAGCAGGGGGCTGTGAACGTTAGGGAGGTGAAAAAGGGCTCAAAATGACAAGAGAGGCAGCACTGAGCACCTCTCTTGTCCATATAGCTATTCTTCCGTTATCTTTCGTTCGACCACTTCCAACGGGGCAATGCCGCTGGCACCCTCCGTTTGGTCGGACTCGATGTAACGTTTGAGTTCGGCCATCTTATTCTCCCAGAATCGTTCGTAATAAGCGAGCCATCGTTTCAATTCGAGCAGTGGTTCCGGCTCAAGCCGGTATCGGGTCTCCCGGCCGACTTTCCTTTCTTTAACGAGTCCAGCATCCGCCAAAATACGCAGATGTTTGGCAACGGCCGTCCGACTCATCGGAAAGTGTCCGCTGATGACGGTGACAGGCATCTCCTGATCAACAAGCAATCTCAGCAGCTCACGCCGGGTAGGATCGGCAATGGCCTGAAAAACGTCATGTTTAGGCAATGAAGCGGCCATTGTCAAGCCTCGACATACTCGCCCAGAGACTTAACAAGCCCTGCCCAGCCGTGATCCATCCGGTCGCGCACAACCTTGTGAGTTTGCCCGAATTCCGTAACTTTGTTGGGATCCCAGCCGGAATGAATAAGCGTAAACTCTGTTTTGCCGTCAACATCCTTCAATTCGAAAGTAACGGACCAATCTTTCCCCCAATTGAAAGAAAGACGGTTGGGGGGATCAATTTCTGTAACTTTGCAGGGTGACATGCCGAAAGGACCCGCATTTAAGTGAAACTCATGGCCGGCTACAGGCTGAAAATCATTCGGCATGAACCATGCGGCGAGACCTTCCGCTGTAGCGACTGCATCCCATACTTTGTTAATCGGGGCATTGAATACCAACGTTTGACGGATGTCCGGGAGTGTACTTTGGGTTTTGTTGTCCATTGTCTTACCTCCAAATTCTATTTGATATCATCAACAGCTACATTACTGACAGATCTGTACGGCGTTTTATTTTGCACCATCGTAGCCAAAATATCGCGGTTAATATCCGTTTTGACTTTCGAACTTTGTTTCGGGTAAGCAATCCAGAATATTGCATCTTCGTTTAAGGTCGGAATCACTCTCGGGACCCATTCACCCACTTCTTGAGCATTGTTTACAAAAAGTAGAATAAAATCATATTTATCTCCCGATATTCCTTTCATTATTGCGAAACCATTCGGTTTCGTATTCGATTTTATGACACCATTTGGTTTCCTGTCAACCATGCAGTCTGAAAGGATGGTGTAACCTCTGGTTATATCATGATTCCTTTGAGGAGGATTCTCCATGGAGATTGTGCATTTTTCAAACGTTGGAGATTTTCGGCACAAGGCTGAAAGACTCTTTGAGGAACAAAAAAGGCGAATCGAGGAGCGGCTTCCGAACGCGGATATTCAACATGTTGGAAGCACAGCGGTTCCCGGCAGTTTGACAAAGGGTGATGTAGACATTCAAGTTCGAGTGCTGCCGGAAGTATTTTCGATCGCCATACAAGTTCTTTCGAGTCTGTATTCACCGAATGAAGGCAGTGTATCAACTGATTCGTTCAGGGCGTTCAAGGACGATACTCTTGACCCTCCGTTAGGTGTTCAATTGTCTGTGATCGGCTCAGAGTATGACTTCTTTTGGAAATTACGGAATGTATTATTGGCTAACGAGACCTACCGACAGGAGTATGATGAACTCAAAAAGCGGTTTCACGGCAAAGACATGGATGAATATAGAACTGAAAAAAACAAGTTCTTTAAACGGTTGATGACAACTCCCGAATATCTGCAATTATAGCTCGTTGATATAACAAACGGTTATATTTCTATTCCTTTTTTGTATTTTTCCATGGGAAAGAATTAGGTTATTGTGAGTACAGAGAAAGGAAATAAGCAGTAAGGGGAGTGTAATAAGGGTCTGGTGCCTGTCGAATGGTCGCTGGAAGATGACAGACTGAAAGCGGTGGTTATGACACAGCTTCCGCCTCAAGTTCAAGATATCGACGTTGATGTTCATGATGTTGCCCGTTCAGTGGGCATTCCTGAGTCCGCACTTGATGATCGCTATCCTGTTCGGTTGGGCAATACCGGTAATTGGCACTTGTTAGTTCCGGTGAAAAGCAGGGCTGCAATTGATGCGGCACAACCGGAGCTTGGAGACCTGTTATCCGGGTTGGAGGTTCGGCTGTCCCGACGATTTCCGGGACCCTCAGTTTATAAGGCGGGTAGAAGGGGTTATAAAGACAGGAAGAAGTGAAGAATTTGAAAAAGAACCAGATTCACCTGATTTTGTTTTGCGTCATGATCACTTGGGGATTTAATGTTATTGCGACAAAGGCATTAGTGGAGCATTTCATGCCAGTCACCATTACCGCATTTCGTATTTTTACAGCTGGAGTTAGCGTGATTGTCATTCTTCTTTTTTTAAAGAAGATTCGCAGGCTGACAAAACAGGAAATCAAATATGTATTTTACGGGTCCATATTCAATGTAGTGCTGCATCATTATTTTTTATCGGTGGGATTAAGCCAAACCTCCGCCTCCAATGGTGGTCTTATTTTAGGATTGGCCCCACTTTTGACCACCATATTAGCCATTCTCTTTCTAGGCATCAAAGCGACAATGACAGGGATTTTAGGAATCGTTCTGGGATTTGCCGGTGTTTCCTTCGTCGTTCTTGATAACGGTGGGATCGGAGGCGTATCGATCGGGGATGTGTACGTATTTCTTTCTATTTTATCTCAAGCGGTGAGCTTTATTTTAATCAACAAATGGGCGAAGACCATGGATCCTCGAATGATGACCGGATACATGCTGGTACTGGGATCCGGTTTTTTATTTGTGTTGAGTCTGTTCATGGAACCTGGCGGACTTCATAGTATGATCAATAACTCAATTCCATTATGGATGGTCTTTTTTGCCTCTGCCATTATTGCTACGGCTATCGGACACATGTTTTACAACTACGCCATTGGACAGGTTGGCGCTGCAGAAGCATCCATTTTCACTAACTTAAATCCGTTGTTTGCACTGATAGGTTCCATGATCTTTTTAGGAGAAACAATCACATTGTCACAGATCTTTGGATTCTTGCTTATATTAGTTGCCGTCATGCTAAGTTCAGGTGCCTTTGAAGAACTATACCGTAAAGTGATGCGGAAAAAAGAAGTATGTTAAGAATCGGTCTGTGCTATAACCGCTCTCAGATCTTCATGTAATTTTTCAATTTCGTTACGATTTAATAGTATGGGAAGCGTGCCTGAGGTTATAATCAAAGAGTCTTCTCCACTATTTTTAAATTTGGCAAGCTCGTCATACATTTCGTGTAGTTGTTCTTTGTTCCAGACGGAATAAGCAGAAGTATTTCTAATCATCGTGATGGTGAATTCTTTACGATCCGGATCAATTTCTCCCGAAAGAAAATCGCCATTATAAGATCCCATTGAAATCAATCCTTTCCATGAACAAATTATTTCGAGAGTATCTTCTCCTTACATCGTAAAAAATTCTCAATCTAAAATAGGAGTGATTGGATGAAAGCACTTGTTCACGCTGAGAAAACAGGTTTTGACGGAATCTCTTGCCGAGAGATGGCAGACATACAGCCAAGAGCGGGAGAGGTAAGGGTGAAACTAAAAACGGCAGGCTTAAATCATCGAGATTTATTTGTCCTTGATCGCCATAAACCAACCGATCGGCCGTTAATCATCGGTTCGGACGGTGCCGGCGTAATCGATGCTGTTGGCCAAGGTGTAATGAACGTCCGAATCGGGGATGAAGTGGTGATTAATCCGGGACTTGGATGGAAGGAAAAAAGCGATGCACCACCCCAAGGTTTTGAAATTCTTGGTCACCCCGGTCATGGAACGTTTGCGGAACAGGTTGTCGTGCCAGCTGACAATGTTGTGCCGAAACCTCAGTATTTAACATGGGAAGAAGCAGGTGTATTTTCACTGGCGGCACTCACTGCTTACCGGGCATTGTTTACAAGAGCGCGTGTACGGTCAGGGATGAAGGTGCTCATTCCGGGAATCGGAAGCGGTGTAGCGACGTTTTTATTGCAATTTGCAAAAGCGGCCGAAGCGACGGTGTATGTTACTTCCCGTTCGGAAGATAAATGTAAGAGAGCTGTTGAACTTGGTGCTGACAAAGCGATTGACAGCAATGAAGATTGGAATCAGGCACTTGGCGGGGAAAAAGTGGATCTCGTGATTGAAAGCGTGGGAGCTGCTACGTTTAAGAAGTCGATCGATCAGCTGCGCCCTGGCGGTACCGTGGTCACGTTTGGAGCATCTGCAGGAGATATTGTGGAGCTCAATCTTCGCCAGTTTTTCTATGGACAATATAATCTTCTCGGAACGACGATGGGAAGCGCTGAAGAGTATAAAGAAATGCTTCAGTTTATCCAAACACATCAAATTAAACCTGTTCTGGATCAAATGTACCCACTCCATCAATTTCAACAAGCTTTCAACCGGATAGGGCAAGCAGGTCAGTTCGGGAAAATCGGGTTTTTAATCGGATAAAACAAAAACAGCTGATTTCCTACATCAGCTGTTTTTTGCTGCCTGGTGATCCGTCCCCACAACCTGTTGAATATTCGTAAATCCGTCCCGCTGCATCAGTTCGAGCAAGCGCTTATTGATTGCCTTGACAATACCGGGCCCTTCATAAATCATGCCTGTGTAGACTTGCACCAGGCTTGCTCCCGCACGAATTTTTTCATAAGCATCATCACCCGTAAAAATTCCGCCCACTCCAATGATGGGGACTTGTCCACCAACGGCACGATAAATTTCCCGAATCCACTCAGTTGAACGCTCCGCAAGCGGACGCCCGCTTAAACCGCCGGTCTGCTGTGCAAAAGCTTTGTTGCGCAGTCCTTCTCTCGACAGGGTGGTGTTGGTGGCGATAATGCCGGAAATGCCTTCCGCAACAGCTGCTTGTACGACATCCCGCATATGTTGTTGCGACATATCGGGAGCTACCTTTAGCAGAATCGGTTTTGCTTTTGCCCCATTCTTTTCAAGATCATTCGCTTTCTTGCGGATGGCTTGCAACAGCTTGCGCAAGCTTTCCGTTTCTTGCAGATCCCGCAGATTCGGAGTATTCGGGGAGCTGACATTGATAACGAAATAATGGCCAAAATCGTAAAGTGCATCCAAGCATTTCTCGTAATCACTCGCCGCTTCTTCATTCGGCGTTGCTTTATTTTTGCCGATGTTGATCCCGATCGGAATCCCGGCTTGCTGATAGTGAGCAAGATGTTTTGCCGCTTCCGCCGCGCCAAGGTTATTAAATCCCATCCGGTTGATAACCGCCTGATCTTCTACCGACCGAAACAAACGAGGCTTTTCGTTTCCCGGTTGGCCTACCGGAGTGAGGGTTCCTACCTCGATAAAACCAAATCCGAGAGCGGCCAGCGCAGGGTACGCTTCGGCATTTTTGTCAAAGCCAGCGGCAAGTCCCACCGGATTCGGGAAATGAATCCCCATTACAGTACTATGTAAACGGCTATCCTCCAACCGATACATCAAGCGTAAAAAAGCTTTTGCCCCTGCAACGTTGTCAGCCAGTTTCAATGCGGACATGGTGCGTTCATGGGCAGCCTCCGCGTCTAGCGTAAAGAGAAACTTCTTTATAAACGGATACATCCATTTCCACTCCTAGCCGTATGACTTCCGTCTTAGAGCCAAATTAATGCCCTAATTTATATAAAATATCAAATCTCACCTGTTGTTGACAAGTGATTGTCCCCGACCAAGTTCCGGGGCTTTATTTGTTTTTGCAGGAATGTCCGGAATATTGTCCACGTATGAATGATAGCAAGATAGGAAAGGAAGTGGCGGCGTGAAGCGGACTCCGATCATTGGGATCACCGGGTATCATGTACGGGGAGAGGAAGGGTATGGCGGTTCCTTTCGCGGCGTTCCGGGACAGGGCTTTAGCGTGGTCGGTCACGATTATATCAATACGGTAAGACAAGTCGGGGGGATTCCACTGGGAATTCCCGTAGGGGAGCTTTCCTCTGCCGGAGATATTCTGCAAGTGTTGGACGGCCTGATTCTGAGCGGGGGCGAAGATATTGACCCGATCCTATACGGCTCTCACCCTGATATGAGATGTTGGACTGTCGCCCCGGAGCGGGATCGGTTTGAACTGGCTCTGATCGAAGAAGCGCTTCGTCAGCGAAAACCCCTGCTTGCAGTCTGTCGGGGGATGCAGCTTATCAACGTCTACTTCGGGGGATCGTTATACCTTGATGTATCAGACTATTCGGACAAGGTTTTGACCCATCAATTTTCTCGGGCTCCACGGTGGTACAACGCACATCACGTTGATTTAATCGCTCCAGTTTTACAAGAACTCTACCAAGCAAAGACGATTGAGACGAACAGCTATCACCATCAAGCGGTGAAGGAGGTGGGGAAAGGATTAACGATCGCCGCAGTGGCGGAAGACGGGATTGTAGAAGCGCTTGTTCATCCGGACTACCCCGAACTGCTGGCGATTCAATGGCATCCCGAGATGATGGCCGTACAGTTGGAATCGGGATTCATCCCTTTTCAGTGGCTGATCGATACGATTCAAAAGGGGGGAAGTGCAATTGGATAACGTACATAAAGCACCCTGGAATTTCATGTGGATTGACGGGCAAAAGGTAAAATCGGCCAACTCGTTTGAAGTTCGGAATCCCGCGACCGGAGAGGTGATTGGCTGGGTGCCGAAGGGAGGAGAAGCAGAAACAACACAAGCGATTGAGGCGGCCGCGCGCGCTTTTCCGAAATGGTCCAAGTTACCCGCAAAAGAACGCGCTCACTACTTGCAGGATTGGGCTGACCGGATTCTGCTTCATCAGCAAGAACTGGCCCATTTGTTAACTCTGGAGCAGGGCAAACCCTTTGCAGAATCGATGGGTGAGATTGCTGGAGCAGCCGATTTTATTCGTTGGTATGCCGAAGAAGGAAAGCGTGCCTATGGGGAGTTAATCCCTCCTTCCCGGACCGCTCAACGGATTCTCGTGATGCGACAACCGGTGGGGGTAGCAGGATTGATTACCCCTTGGAATTTCCCTGCAGCGATGGTGACCCGAAAAGCGGCCCCCGCCCTTGCTGCGGGCTGTACGGTGGTCTTAAAGCCCGCCAAACAAACCCCACAGATTGCGATTGCCCTGTTTCAACATTTAATGGACACCGGGATTCCGGAGGGAACAGCCAATCTCGTAACAGGGGATGCTGCTGCAATTGGTGATACCCTGCTGACTGATCCGAGGATTCGCAAAATTTCGTTTACCGGTTCAACGGAAGTCGGGAAGAAACTGATGCGGCAAGCGGCGGATCAGGTCAAACGGTTGTCGCTGGAGCTTGGAGGGAATGCCCCGGTGATCGTATTCCCCGATGCGGATCTCGAGAAGGCTGTGGACGCGATCATAGACAACAAGTTTGAGAATTGCGGCCAAGTGTGCAACGGCATTAATGCGATCTATGCGCACATTGAGATTTTAGAGCAGTTAAGCAAAAAGATCGCAGAGCGCGTGCAACAATTGAAAGTTGGAAACGGTACTGTGCCCGGAGTGCAGGTCGGGCCGCTGATCGACGAAGCTGCCCGTCAGAAGGTGGAAGCTTTGGTAGCCGAAGCGGTGGAAAAAGGAGCGCGCGTGCTGACCGGGGGCCATCGGCTGGAAGCGGGCCAATTTCAAGACGGTACCTTCTACGCGCCTACGGTGCTCGATCGTGTTACACGACAAATGGCCATAGCACACGAAGAGATCTTTGGGCCCGTGGCGCCTATTTTGTCGTTTGCGACTGAGGAAGAAGTGCTGTCTTATTCGAATGCCACACCCTACGGACTAGCCGCATATGTTTTTACCCGCGATGTGGGGCGGGTGTTTCGCATGAGCGAGGGATTGGAGTTTGGGATGGTAGCGGTGAACGGCACATCGCTGAGCGTACCTCAAGCCCCTTTTGGCGGCATCAAAGAGAGCGGAACGGGGCGGGAAGGGGGTCACCACGGTTTAGAAGAGTATCTGGAATACAAGTATGTGGCCCTAACTTTGGATTGATGAATCCCAGAATATTATTCGGGTCCTCTTTCGTGGGCCCATCTTGGGGGAGGAAGCTGCATGGGGGATAAAAAGTACGCGGGTCTAATTGCGAAAGACCAGCTCGATTCGGCGATTCGGGATGGGGACATTGATACTGTGATCGTCGCGATTTGCGACATGCAGGGCCGGTTGATGGGGAAGCGCTTGACCGGTGACTACTGTCTGAGAAACGGGCTGACCAAGGGGACCCATTTTTGCGTGTACCTGCTGGGGACTGACATGGACATGACCACTCCTTCCGGGTATGCGCTGATGAACTGGGAGACCGGATATGGCGACTGGTTGGCTCAGCCTGACTGGTCCACTTTACGAGTTGTGCCTTGGCTTGAAAAAACGGCCTTTGTGCTTGCCGACGCGGTTGATGAGAAAACGGGACAACTGGTGTCGATCGCCCCCCGAACTATATTGAAGAATCAATTAAAAAAGGCGGAAGAATCAGGCTTCCGGTTCCAAATGGCGAGTGAGCTTGAATTCTATTTGTTCAAGCAATCGTACGAAGAAATTCATAGCTGCGGATATTCGGCCATGCAAACCGCCGGGCATTACAACGAGGACTATAACCTGCTGCAGGGCACACGGAACGAACCGATTTATCGAAAAATCCGCAACTCCATGACCGAAGCGGGAATTCCAATCGAATCCTCAAAAGGGGAGGCCTATTCAGGACAGCATGAGATCAACATGCTCTATGGGGATCCTCTAACCTCTGCGGATCGGCACGTATTCTTCAAGCACGGAACGAAAGAAATCTGTCTGCAAAACGGATATGCGGTTACTTTTATGGCGAAACCGCATCATCAGTGGACCGGATCGAGCGGCCATCTGCACATCAGCATGTGGGATCTGGAGCAGGAAACCAACCTTTTCTTCGATCCGAACGGTACGCAGTATCAAATGTCCGAGTTGATGGAACATTTTCTTGCCGGGTTGTTGGCGTATATGCGGGACTTTTCCCTTTTCGTGGCGCCCAATGTGAATTCCTACAAGAGATATGCATCGGAAAGCTGGGCACCTGTATCGGTCGTGTGGAGCCATGACAACCGGACATCCGGCTTTCGAATCGTAGGTGCCGGGAAGAGTTTGCGGATTGAATGCCGGATTCCGGGAGCGGATATCAATCCGTATCTGGCCTATTCCGCAATGATCGGGGCGGGGCTTCAGGGGATCAAGTACAAGACTCCGCTGCCCGCCGAATTCAAGGGGAACGCGTATATCGCGAAGGGAGTCCCCCGTGTACCCCGCTCGCTGTACGAAGCAATGGATCTGTGGAAGGAAAGCCGTGTAGTGCGTGCTGTATTGGGAGGGCTGGTGACCGACCACTATTACAATGCGGCGCGTGTGGAGCAGCAAACGTTTGATTCAGTAGTGACCTCGTGGGAGCGGGAAAGGTACTTTGAGCAAGGATGAAAATCTGCAAGGGGGCGGGATCGTGCGGTTAAAAGATAAAGTCTGCATCATTACCGGAGCCGGAGGTGGGATGGGACAGACGGCAGCGCTCATGTTTGCAAGAGAAGGCGCCCAAGTAGCGGTCTTCGAGTTGAATGAGGAAGCGGGGCTGAACACGGTCAAACAAGTTCGTGAGGCAGGCGGGATTGCGGAATTGTTCGCCTGTAACGTTGCGAACGAACAAAGCGTGAAGCAGGCAGTAGAGCGGACAATCGAGCTATTCGGCAGGATCGACGTTCTGTACAATAATGCCGGAATCATGCCAGCCGAAGATCATTCTGTGATCGACACTCCGGTTGAGGTGTGGGATCTAGTTATGAATGTAAACGTAAAAGGGATTTTCCTGATGTGCAAATATGTAATACCCGAGATGCTGCGCCAACAGAAAGGGTCAATCATCAATATCGCCTCATTTGTAGCGTTTATGGGCTGCAGCGTGCCCCAGGATGCATATACCGCATCGAAAGGGGCGGTGGTATCCCTTACCCGTTCACTGGCGATTCAGTTCCGGCCGCAAGGAATTCGCAGCAACGCCATATGCCCCGGACCGATTGAGACGCCCCTGTTACTGGATTGGTTGGTGAAAGACGAGGAGGCCAAGCGAATCCGCCTTAACCGGCAGCCGAGCGGCCGCTTTGGAAAACCGGAAGACATCGTGAACTGCGCGATTTACTTGGCTTCTGATGAGTCGGATTGGACGAATGGGGCGATTTTGAATGTGGATGGGGGAATTACGTGTAATTACTTCTAACACATCCCACGAAAGTGATGCAAAGCTTTGTAGCGTAGTCCGATTACGTTTCACCGCAAGGGTACTAGGTCACGCTAGGGTAACAAGTTACCCCGTCGTGCCTTGAGCGTGGGGACCCAAAATACAACAGACTGATGAGTATTCGAAAACTAATGTGTGTGGGAGGTGAGATGGATGACAGCCATCGGGATTTTGCTCCTGGCATTCACATTGGCCTTGGCGATCGGAATTGGTCGCAAAGCGAACGAAAGTGTAAGGAAATTTGATGAATCCCAGCACGAGAGTTTCGTGGGCATTCAAAATGAGAAAAAGTAAGGGATCAAGATCCTTGAAGGGAGGATTTGGGTGATGGAGAAACAGCAGCAAGCTTTGGAGGACAAGAAACACTTGAATCGCTTCGGGTATGCACAAGAGCTGTTGCGGGACATGGGGGGATTCTCCAATTTTGCGATCTCATTTTCGATTATCTCCATCCTGACCGGAGCGGTCTCCCTGTATGGTCACGGCCTGACGTATGGCGGACCCGGAATGATGGGGTTGGGATGGACATTGGTTGCATTGTTTGTCCTGCTTATTGCCGCTTCGATGGCAGAATTGGCTTCTGCAATTCCCACAGCGGGTGCTTTGTACCACTGGGCAGCCGTTCTTGGCAATAAAAGATGGGGATGGTACACCGCCTGGATCAATTTGATCGGTCAGATTGGAATTGTGGCGGGGATTGATTACTCCTGCGCTTTGTTTGCCGACCCACTGCTGGCGGCGGCGTTCGGATACACATCGACAGATTCGACGATCCTGCTTGTGTTTGGAATTATCTTATTGCTGCATGGCATTTTTAATCATATTGGGATCCGAATCGTGGCGCGGCTGAATGATTTTTCAGCATGGTATCATATCGCGGTGGTGGCTATTTTGGTAGTCAGTCTGGCCTTTTTTACAAAAAACGGACTCCAGCCGATCGATTATCTGTTCCAAGTAGGGCAAACGTTCTCCGACAAACCTTACGCGCTCGCGTTCCTGATCGGTCTGCTGCAGGCGCAGTGGACATTTACCGGGTATGACGCCTCGGCCCACACGATTGAAGAAACGGTGAATCCAAGGGTGCGAGCCGCTTGGGGAATTTTTTCGTCGGTGGCGTTCTCTTTCGTTTTCGGTTTTCTCATGCTGGCTTTTGTCACATTATCGATTCAGGATGCGGCTGCAGCGGCAGGGGCCAGCAACGCATTTATCCATGTGATTAGCGAGGCGCTGGGAGGAACGTTTGGGACTGCTGTTCTCTGGTTGGTGACGCTTGCGATGTGGTTCTGCGGGCTGTCCTCGATCACTTCATTTTCCCGAATGATGTATGCTTTTTCCCGCGACAAAGGGATGCCGCTAAGTAGCCACTGGGCCGAAATCAGCCGAAAATACCGGACTCCGGCCAAAGCAATCTGGTTGTCGGTGGTGCTCTCCTTTGCTTTGGCGTTATTCGACTACCTGTTAAAAATGGTCAATCCTGATACGAGTTACACCACTCTCGCCTTCCTGACAGCGGTAAGTGTGGTCGGATTGTATGTGGCATACGGGGTTCCGATTTGGTTAAAGCTTCGGTCTGAGTCGAAGGGGGTCTTTCTGCCTAAACATCGGGGGCCTTGGAATCTGGGGAGCTGGAGCAAACCGATCAACGTGATCAGTCTGATCTGGATTGTCTTTATCTCCGTCGTTATGGTGATTCCGCCGAATCAGAACGCTTTGTATGCATTGATCGGGATGTTTGTATTGTTGCTGCTGATGGACTATGGATACTACAAAAATCATTTTCAGGGACCGCAAGCCGCGCTGAATACGACAGAGCAGGAATTGAAACAACGGGAAGCCGAGTTTGAAGCGTAATTCTTTTGGAAGCTTTGCAATTGGCAGCCACCCAAATCATTCGGGTGGTTTTGTTTTGTGAACTATTTAACGGATGAGGTACACTCGAATTACGTATGATTGGGGAAAAAGGGGTGCATTCATGAATAAACTGTGGTACCTGTCGCAAATCAGCATGTTCGATTCCTTGCCCTTGGAAGATCTGATGGAAATCGAACGGATGGCACCGATGAAGACGATTCAAAAACATACCCTCATTCAAACACCGGCGACTTTTCGGGAAGGTCTGTACTTTATTAAGAAAGGAAAGCTCCGGCTTTATAAAATAAACTCGGAAGGAAGACAGTTCACATTAGGAATCTTGGGAGAAGGCAATGTGTTCGGGGAAATCGATACATTTTCACTGGGCACAAAGGGAATTTATATTGAAACGATGGAAGAAACGTTGCTTTGTTCCTTGACGAAAGAGGAATTTGAATCTTTTCTTACTCAGCGACCCCAATTGGCTCTCAAGCTTCTGAAGGTGTTGAGCGAGCGCCTGCTGGAACGGGAAGCCATGCTGGAACAGCTGGCGCTTGGGGGGATCCGGGACCGCGTCCTTCATTTGCTCGTGAAATTGGCTGATCAGTTTGGGGTGGAGAAAGCGGACGGTTTTTCAAAAATCGATTTGGTGCTGTCCCATCAGGAGTTGGCGAATATGATTGGCGCCAGCCGGGAATCCGTGACAGTCGTACTGAATGAACTGGTCAAACAGGATCTGATTCGAACAGGCAGAATGTCGATTCAAATCCGACTGGATGAAGCAAAGAAAGAGCTGAGTCAGTGATGCATAGCTACAATAAGGTTTGTTTGGAGGTTCGAGTTTCTTTAACTTCCCGATTTTTGTGAAACTGATAAAACAAGCAGAACAAAAACCAATCCGCAAGATATGAGTACCCTATATGCCACCACTTATGATAGTGCATATGGTTTGTAGTTACGTAAATCCACTCGATCCCGGTTGTGATTCCGGTCCACATAAACCAGTATACAAACAGGTTTCCAAACGTTTGTTGTTTCGGTAACCATTGAATAAATAAGTATGGAATAACTAAAAAAATGCCCCAATCATCCGTTAAGGCAGGAATCAAAGGATGTCCACCGCCATGATACTCCCATAGTTTGTAATGCTCCATTATGTTGTCTGTCGTCGAACCTAAAGCTGACCCCAAAATCCCTACGGGAAGCAGTTCTCTCCAACGTTTTTTATCGGCAAACAGCATCCATGCAAGCCATACAATCATAAAATTAACAATAAAAAACATACTCATCACCTATTTTTCGGTAATGCTTTTCCATTTATTTTCCTATTGATGGAAGGTGAAATCAACAACCAAAATATTACAGCAAAAAAGAGCCCATTGCTTTTCGAGCAGTTGGGCTCTTCACACTTAAATGAAGGGCTCTATCACTTCAAAAAAGATACGCCAACGTTACACTTAACGAGTTAAAATTTAATATTAATTTATATGTGAACAATTTGTGAATTAGAATTTTTTAACAGGGAAAATAATACTTAAATAGAATCAGTTGTATTGTAAGAAAACTTATGGAAAAGGAGACTCACCAACAATGATTAAAAAGAAAGGATTGAAAAAAGTCGTAGCCGGGTTCGTTGTTGCTAGTAGCGTCTTGGTAACAAACTTTGCTTCGGCTGGAGTTTGGAGCAGTAGCTTAGGTTGGACTTCGGTTGCGGGAAGTTATTCGCCCTACTGGGGTAACACGTCTTTTTTTGAAGAGAATAATGCCACGAACGGTCATTACCTCCAACCACATACTCGGTTTAAGTTCAACCAATCTGCCGTAAATGCGATTAAGAACTATAAAAATGACCCATATGGCGCTAAATATTACACGTTTGATATCTCCATCACGGATGACTACAATACGTCTATGAATGGAGACGTGACAAAGTTGTATTCCACTTTGCCAAATCCCTATTACGATGTTGATGATGATCCGGAGCCGGTATTTGGAACAGGTGGAAATGGTTATAACGATGAAACTGAAGTAGTTTCTTTATACTGTGATCAAATTGCAGCTGAAACAGATTATCGCTTTCAATCTTGGTTTAAAATCGTTAATAACTCTCAAGTACAAATCGCTTTCACCTCGGCGGAAAGCCGTAATGATGGTTACGAATTCAATACCGTCTACTATGACGAACACTTGAGAAGATCCTACACTCCTCAACTTTAAATCACATTAAAAAAGGAGATGTTTTGTTATGAAATATAAAAATGTACTCTTGGCAGCAGTGTTGGCCGGTGGATTAGGTACTGGTATCGCTATTAGTACTCAAGATGCACAAGCAGAGAAGCCCAAGTTTATGCCTATAATGGCGCACGAAAAAATCGGAAATACAAAAGAAGGCGTGTTGAAGTATAAAAAGGAAAGGTTCATTGTAAAATGAAATGCAACACATAAATATCACAAAAGCCACGGTAATTCCGTTATGATTAAGT
>NZ_JBHSHC010000063.1:0-6055 GCF_042652925.1 Effusibacillus consociatus | reverse complement strand
CTTTCGGTGCATTGTGATGCCCAACTCCAGAGAATGGCTGGTTAAGCAACAGTAAATTTAAACTGAGCCAAAATTTTATGATTGTAGGTGTAATTGTGAAAACTAAGCATCAGTTGAAGGCGGAACAGACCATCAAAAAGCTAAAAAAAGCAGCTTATGAATTATTTATCGAGAAGGGATTTAGTCACACTAGTATCGATGATATTGTCAAAAAAGCAGGATTTACTAAAGGGGCTTTTTACATCCATTTTAAAAGCAAAGAAGAAATATTCACCATGATTATGAATGAACGGATGCTCATACAGCAAACCGATCTAAGAACCATTGAACCAAATTCAATAGAACAACACTTTGACATACGTAAGATTATTGAGCAAAAAGTGGAATATATGCTAAAGGCTACAGAATCCGAGCATTGGACTCCAATGTTCTTAGAATTTGTTGCAAATTGCCATCGTTTACCTCAAGAACAAAATAACCCTACTCTTTTGTACGAGGAATGGAGAAAAGAGGTCGAAAAACACTTACTAAACCTTAAACAAAAAGGTCTAATAGATCCGGTTCTTCCTCTAGATCTTTTGGCAACAACGATTATAGCGATCTTTGACGGGTTTAACATTCAGTCTCATATAGATCATTCAATTAATCCTAAGAGACAGCTTGATGTAATTCTTTTTCTTATTGGAAGTCGAACTAAGCCCTCAGTATAGAGGGGTCCCCTTATAGAAGAGGTGAGTGAAATGGATCGTACGTGTTCAAAATGCGGGGTAAAAGTAACTGAAGCAGAAGCTATATGTCCACCAGGAGGAAAAGTGATTTTAGTCAAATCCCCTTTTAAAAACTTCGCTTCTAAGAAGGAAAGTAGCCCTCTTCATGTTTATGCTTGTCCTTCTTGTGGGTTGGTGGAGTGGTATGCGGAAAAACCAGAAAATCTTTCAAACTAAATTTATCAAAGTTTCCAGAGAGCAGACACCTCGGTTGCGATGTCCTTTTTTTCTTGCAGGAGATTTCTTGCAAAAACCGAAAATTGTAAATAGATATTCAGATAGGTGTTATCGGGAGGATCTGTCATGATTTCAAAACCTCATGTACTGACTGCAAAATTATCTCCTCCTCGCATCAAGTCTCAGTGCTTGTTCCGATCACGGCTGGACGATTTGTTTTTGCAGGTCATCGATTATCCGGTCACTTTAGTTCAAGCTGAAGCAGGCTACGGCAAAAGCATTTCGTTGGTTACTCATCTGTACGTTCACTTTGATCCCATTGCCTGGTATTCGGTTGAAGATGGGGAACGGGATCCGTTCCAGTTTCTGTTCTACTTGATTCATGCTCTGAAAACGTTTGATTCAAAAATCGGGGAACGATCCCTACGGCTGTTGGAACAGTTTGATTGGACAGCCTCCGTCATTCAACCCTGTATGACACTGCTGCTGAATGATCTGGCAGAATTGGCACCCGACCCTGCAATTCTGGTTCTCGACGATCTGCATACGGTCGCCGATTTGCAGGAAATACAAGCGATTCTGGAAATGCTCATCCGGTACCTGCCAGCCCATGTGCATCTGGTGATCGGTACCCGGAGAACTCTTGAATTACCGGCGATCAAGCGGCTGCAGTCCACTTATGATTTACTGGTGATATCCAAACAGGACCTTTTGTTCACCACAGAGGAAATTTCACAACTGTTTCAGGAGCAATACGGAATCTTGCTGGCCAGTGAGCAGTTGCAGGATTTGCAGGAACAAACGGAAGGCTGGATCATCGCGTTGCAAATGGTCTGGAAAGGGCTTGAAACAGGGATCGAACTGTCCGAGTTGTGGAGAACGCAGCCGGAGACGAAGCGGCTTTTGTTTCATTATCTGGCGGAAGAAGTGTTTGACAGACAACCTGCTTTGATCCGGCAGTTTCTGCAAAGGACTTGTATTCTTGAGAGAATGGAAACTGACGTATGCGATTGGATGATGGAGCGGAACGATTGTGGCGAAATTCTTGTGCAGCTTGAGAGAGAAGGACTCTTCGTTACCGGACTCGGGGAAGGACACTATCGCTATCATCGATTGTTTCAACAGTTTTTGTTAACCCGATCATTACTGGACGACAGTGAGGAACAATGGTTCTCCCTGCACCATAAAGCGGCCTCCTATTATCAAGAAAAAGGGGAAATTCCACTTGCGCTTCACCATTACTACCAGGCGGGGGAATCGGGACAAGTTGTCAGCCTGCTTTTGGAGTGGGGAGTCCATTTTCTGCAAAACGGCCGATTCGAGATGCTTCGAAACTGGATTGATCGCCTTTCCAGCGATGTATTGCAGCAGCATCCACAGCTTCTTTTCTGGCGCGGCGAGATTGATCGGTTCTCCTCCCGGTTTTCCGAAGCGGAACATTGGTACACGCTTGCCGAAGGAGGGTACATCCGGTTGGGGGATGTGCTGGGCCGAAGTCAGGTCTATCTCGGTCAGGCCCAATTGTTTCTGGATACGATCCAACCGGTCAAGGCGATTCGCTGGCTTGAAAAAGCGGTTCAGGTGCTCGGAGAAAATTACCCGGAAGAGAAAGCAAAAATGCTGCGGTTGTTGGCCGAGAACCATACCAACAGCGGGCGTCTGCAGGAAGCGGAGGAAATGCTGAAGCGGGCCGCACAACTGGTGCCTGGAACCCCTAAAGACGAATTGGATATCCGCATTCATTTGCGAACCGGGCGGCTTGCTGCAGCAAAACAAATGACCCTGCAGATTATTGAAGAAGAACAGAAAGCTTCGGGTGGTTACAAGAAACGAATTGCAAAGTTCCATCGGGAAAAGCATCTTCTGCTTTCTCTCATTCAAGCGTTCATGGGAGATGTAAGCGCCAGTCGCTTGAACGCGGAGCATGGCATACGAATCGGGCGGGAACTCCAGTCTCCTTTTGTCGAGGCAGTCGGGTATATGAGATTGGGACATGCCCAGGCACTGGCCGGACGTCTGGAAGAAGCGCAAGTATCTTACCTGCGTTCCATCGAATTGAGCGAAAGCTTACGTGTGGAACGAGGAAAAGTCGAGGCGTTGATGGGCTTATGCATTACCTCCGGGTTGTTAGGGGAGTTGGAACAGGCGGAGCAGCACGGAAGAACCGGTTTGGAATTAGCTCTCGCCGTTCATGATATGTGGTGTGCCAACATGATTCGATTGTCTCTTGGATTGGTGAGAACAACGTGGGGACAGTACGACGAGGCACTCCCCTGGTTGTTGGAAGCGGAAAAAGGGTTTCAGGCATGCGGGGACCGGTTTTGTCTTGCAAATGTCCGGATGTGGCTTGCGATGCTGCATGAGAGAACCGGCCAGGAGACAGAGTTTGCCCGTGTGATGCCCCTTTTCTTGAAAGAGGTTGAGACAAGCGGGTATGAATACCTGTTTCTGAGAAGAACCCTTTTCGGTCCGAACGACTTGCAAACACTGGTTCCGTCACTGCTGCTTGCCCGGGATGTCCTGAAAGTGGAAGCGGCGGAGAAACTGCTCGGCCAGATGGGATGCAAAGGGATTCAAAAACATCCCGGCCACACGCTGCGAATTTATACGTTAGGCAAGTTTGCCGCGTATCGTGGGATGGACGAAGTCGGAAGGAAAGAGTGGAAAAGGGAGAAATCACGTCAACTCTTCCAACTGCTTGTCACCCGGCGGGGACAGTTCCTGCAGCGGGAAGAAATTTTTGATCTTCTTTGGCCGGAGGCGGACGAGAAAACGGCTGCCCGTGACTTCAAGGTTGCGTTAAACGCACTAATTACCGCGATTGAGCCGGATCGTGAGGCCCGCTCGGAGTCATTTTTCATTGAACGGGTGGATACCGGGTACCGCCTCCAACCATCCGCAACCGTTTGGATCGATCGGGATGAGTTTGAAGTCCGTGCCGAAAAGGGGCTGAGCCTCGCTGAGCAGGAGATCGGTACCGCGGGACAGATATCCCGTCAAGCAATCGAAGAGTTGGAATCTGCTCTGTTCTTGTACAAAGGAGATTTTCTCCAAGACTATCCCTATCAGGATTGGTGCGCCGACGAAAGGGAACGCTTACGGACGTTATATCTTCGGGTTCTCGAGTCACTGGCCCGAATTTATCATAAAAATGGGGCTTTAAATGAAGCAATTGGCTGCTGTGATCGAATCCTTTCGCATGACCCCTGCTGGGAAGCGGCTTATCAAATTTTGATGTCCTGCTACCACCAATTGGGGAACCGCAGTCTCGTCATCACGACCTACAAAAGATGTGTTACACAGTTGGAGGATCAACTGGGAGTCGCTCCTTTGGAATCGACAACAAAACTGTACCAGCAGCTGGTGAGAAGACGCACGTAACTCCTTTGTAACCCCTTCGGGATAGTATGATCCTGGAAGGAGGTTGAGGAATGACTTCGATTGGAATTGTCAGTACAGGCGTATACATTCCCGAAACATTTGAAACGGGTGAAGCGATAGCTCAAAAAAGCGGCATTCCGAAAGAGATCGTGGAATCGAAAATGGGAATTCAGCGAAAAACCCTCCCCGGTCCGAATGATCACACCTGCCAGATGGGGATCTGGGCTGCGGAGAAAGCGCTGCAGAAAGGCAATGTCGATCCCGCTTCGATTGACCTTGTCATCTATATCGGGGAAGAGCATAAAGAATATCCGCTTTGGACTGCCGGCATCAAGCTTCAACAAGCAATCGGAGCGGTGAATGCATGGGCATTTGACGTGCAGCAGCGATGCGGCACAATGGTGATGGCTCTCAAGGTCGCAAAGGATATGATGCTTGCGGATCCTGAAATTCAGACAGTTCTTCTGGCGGGAGGCTATCGAAACAGCGATTTGATTGATTACACCAATCCGCGGACCCGTTTTATGTACAATTTGGCGGCGGGGGGAGCGGCTGTTATTTTGAAAAAGGGGCATGCTGCCAATCAGCTTTTGGCAAGCCATATTATTACAGATGGCGCTTTCTCGGAAGATGTGGTCGTTGTCGCGGGCGGAACCAAGCACCCCATCTCCCATGAAGCGCTGGAGCAGCGCTTGAACTATCTGGATGTAATCGATCCGGAAGGAATGAAGCAGCGGCTTGAGCAAAAGTCGATGGCCAATTTTCTCAAGGTTATTGAGCAATCTGTTGAAAAAAGCGGATATCATATTTCCGACATCGACTATCTGGCAATTCTCCATATGAAACGATCGGCTCACGACTATGTGCTCAATCAATTGGGTCTAACGGAGAATCAATCCTATTATCTGTCAGAGTATGGGCATATCGGGCAGATTGATCAGATTTTGTCGCTGGAATTGGGAATTCAAACGGGCCGAATCAAGCTCGGAGATCTCGTTGTATGTGTGAGTGCGGGGATCGGCTATGCCTGGGATGCTTGTACGATTCGCTGGGGATGAAAGAGACGGGGGTGTTGGTCAATAATGTGATGTTCGCCTCCGTAAAGGTGTATTCTGGAATCTTAAAGATTGCTCAATGGTTTATGAATAACCTTTTAACACATCAATGGGAGACTGCCATGCAGCGGACCATTTTGGTGTGTTATTTTTGTCTTAAACGAATGAATTTATTTACCATTATTAGGAAAAGAGGAAGTGACGGGCACAAGATGTCGACAAATGCAGTGTCTTGATTACGGGAGGAAACACATTTTTATCGTTTGATAGATGATAGTAACTACTTTGCTTGTTGAAAAGTATCGGGAATATTGTAAAATTATGACGTATACTGTTACCGGAAAATCCGGTAACAAAGGATTATTACCGGAAAAACAGGTAAGAGAGAATATTTTACCGGAAAATTGATAGCAAAGGTATCGACCTGGAAATTCACTAAAAAGAAATTTGGAGGTTTCCTGGGACGATTAGAAAGGGGAAAAATGTCGAAATATTGCTCATGCTTGGCTTGTGATGTAGTAAAGTCGACTGTCGAAGATAAGAAGAAATTACTCAATACACTTGAAGAGTTCACCTCGACACTTAATGAATTATATGAAGATTTAAGGTTCATTGTAAAATGAAATGCAACACATAAATATCACAAAAGCCACGGTAATTCCGTTATGATTAAGT
>NZ_JBHSHC010000062.1:0-9327 GCF_042652925.1 Effusibacillus consociatus | reverse complement strand
CACAGCGCACGCCAGCCATTCCGTTACCGACCAAGACCAACTTTCTCTTGTTCATGTTCCCTCTCTCCTTATACATCAATTCGACGGTCAAAAAGAAAAGCCCAGAAAAACCTCAACGATTCTGCCGAAAGTCAATAGAACTCTCGACAAAATGCTTGCAAAGGTTTTTAGGGCTTCATTGCCTAAGCTTGATCGACTTCATTGTCAACAAGCCATTTTCCATAGGAAAGTTTAATGTCAGGTTTTATTACATGCTTTTCGTTATTATAGTTTTAAAACCGGAATTGTGCAACCTCAGGTAACGGTTAAATCGACAAGAGGATTTGCTTTTACCGCACAAACTTTGAATCCAGGCATTTTGCACGTGGGATCAAGCGCTTGATTGGTGATTTTGTTGACACTTTGTGAATCTCCCCAGTGCATGGGAACAAATACAGTGTCTTCACGGATCTCACTGGTCAGTTTACTTCTGACGACGATACTACCTCTCTTGGATTCCAACTTTACCAACGAGTTGTTTTCGATCTTATATTTTTTCGCTGTCTCAGGATGAATCTCCAGAAAGGATTCCACATCCCTTGCTGCCAGCGAGGGGCTTCTTCGTGTTTGAACCCCTGTCAAATAATGTGCCATAACCCTTCCGGTCGTCAAGTAAAGCGGGAAATCCTCGTTCACCTGTTCTTCCGGAAAATGATTGTGTACCGGGATCATCTCCGCTTTCCCGTCAGGATGAGCAAAAGACTTTTCAAACAACCGGCCTTCTCCGGGATGATCAAGCGAAGGACACGGCCAATAGAGTCCGCCTTCTTTTTTCAACCGCTCATAGGTAATGCCGTAATAATCTGCAATCCCGCCGCGGCTTGCTAGTCGAAGTTCGTTAAAGATATCTTCAGGGCACGAATAGGAGAAATATTCTCCTTTCCCAAGAAGAAGGGCTATTTCGCAAAGAATTTGCCAGTCGTGCTTGACTTCGCCTGGACAATCGCGGCTTGCCTGCCGCAAAGTGACCCGTCCTTCAAGATTGGTCATCGTTCCTTCATTCTCGAGATAGGAAGACGTCGGCAGAATCAAGTCAGCCATTCTGGCCGTTTCCGAAATAAACATATCGACCACAACAAGGAACTTTAACTTTTTCAGCCCTTCTTCCACGAAATTCGCATTCGGGTTTGATACAACGGGATTTGAGCCCATCACAAACAGCCCCGTAATTTCCTGCTGATGAACTTTTTCCATCATTTCATAAGCGGAAACTCCTTTGCCGGGCAAATCCTGTTCGTTGATTCCCCAGACCTTTGCAATATACGCCCGATGCTCAGGGTTGTCAATCATACGATACCCCGGAAGCTGGTCAGCTTTTTGACCGTGCTCTCTTCCGCCCTGACCATTTCCCTGACCGGTAACAGCGCCATATCCGCTGCCTTCTTTTCCGATTTTACCCGTCACCAGCAAGAGGTTCAGAAAGTTACGGACAGCCAAGTATCCATTCGTCTGCTGTTCAACGCCTCTAGCCGTAAAAATCATCCCCGATGCCGCTTTCCCAAATGTTATGGCAGCCTTCTTAATCTGCCGGACGGGTACGCCTGTGATTTCCGCTATTTCCTTCAGATTGATCGTGGCTATATGTTCTTTGAGTTCGTCAAATCCCTTTGTCCTCTCGTCAATAAACTTCGGATCGATCAAGCCTTCATCAAAAATAACTTTTAAGAGTCCGTTTACCAAAGCAGCATCCATTCCCGGTTTCACTCGCAAATGTAAGTCCGCGATTTTGGTTGTTGCCGTTTCCCTTGGGTCAATCGCGATAATAAACGACCCATTTTCTTTTGCCTGGTTGAAATACGGCATCAGGGTAGGCTGGCATTCGGCAATGTTCGTCCCCGCCAATATAATACAACGTGACAAAGGAATTTCGGACAGCCGGTTCGTCAGGCCGCGGTCGATTCCAAAAACTTTATTTCCGGCAGATGCCGCAGCAGACATACAAAATCGGCCATTATAATCGATATACCTGGTTCGCAAAGCGATACGGGCGAATTTTCCCAACAAATAGGCGTCTTCATTGGTCATGGATCCTCCGCCATACACACCCAGCGCATCGAAACCGTCTTCACGCTGAATCTCCGTAAATTTTTCTTTGATAACCTCTAATGCTTTGCTCCAAGAAACCCGAACAAATTGCCCATCTACCTTTAACATCGGATACAGTACACGTTCACTGTGAAGTGCATGCTGGTGTGCATTCATCCCTTTCACACACAAGCGGCCTTCCGAGGTGGGGTTGGGTCTTGGATTCACAATATATTTGCTGCGTTCCACGATCCTCTGCTCGATCAACTCCATGGTGCATTGCACACTGCAAAAAGGGCACTGGGTATTCATTACGATTTCAGATTCCACTTGCAGTTGCTTGGAACGGAAATGGGTCAATAGATTGTTCATACTCTCCACCTTTTAGCGTTGAATTTTTGAAGGCAAGCTCCATTGCGCGGAGCTTACCTTCTACTTGGAAGTACTGATTGCTTCTTTCGTAAGCGGATCGTTTTTGTTCCCGTAGACTTCTTCCTGAATCTCCTTGTTTCCCAGCACTTCTTTCCAAGGATCTTTACTGTTTGAAATGGCAATTTCAAGCCGTTCCATTAACACTTCCCGGTTTTCTTTATCGAACAGGACCTCTCGGACATGCTCCAATCCAACTCGTTCAATCCATTTTGAGGTTCTCTCCGAATAGTTGGCCGTTTCACGGTAATATTGTAAAAAGGCGCCCGCCATTTCCATAACTTCCTCTTCCGTTGCTACCGTGCACAATAACTGGCCGGCCTGCACATGAGTACCCCCATTGCCTCCCACATAAAGCTCCCAGCCATGCTCCACACCCACGATGCCCAAGTCCTTGATTCCGGATTCGGCGCAATTGCGCGGACAAGCGGAAACACTCATTTTGACTTTATTGGGAGTTTGAATCCGTTCGAATTTCTTTTCCAGAGCGATTCCAAGTTCTATTGAGTCCTGCGTACCGAATCGGCAATAACGGGAACCGACGCATGTCTTGACCGTTCGCAGAGATTTTCCATAAGAGTAACCGGAAGGCATATCCAAATCCGCCCACACATTGGGCAGATCTTCCTTCTTTATCCCTAACAAATCGATCCGCTGACCGCCGGTTAATTTGACCAGGGGAATCTCATATTTCTCAACCACATTGGCGATTCGTCTCAATTCTTCTGCATTCGTAACCCCGCCGTACATTCTGGGAACAACGGAATACGTCCCGTCAGCCTGAATGTTCGCCAGCATTCGTTCACTTACGGATAAAGAGTCCTGATCCTCCTCATACTCGGTTGGATGGATCATTCCCAAATAGTAATTGAGAGCCGGCCGGCAAGTGGAACAACCCTCTTCGTTTTTCCAACCGAGCACAAACATGACTTCTTTGACATGCGTTAAACGTTTCTCCTGAATCTCCTGAACCACTTCATCATGGCTTAATGTCGTACAACTGCAGATCGTTTCTTTCTCCACCGTCAGTTCCACATCATTCTCCCGGGCATGTTCCAAAATGGCCGCGACTAACGGTTTACATCCTCCGCAGGAGCTCGATGCTTTTGTGCATTTGGCTATCTGCTGAACTGTCGTGAATCCCTGGCTGTAGACGGCCTGCATAATCGCCCCTTTTGTCACATTGTTACAAGAACAAACAATCTGATTGATAGGCATCGCCGCAGCAATATTGTCACCGGATTCTTCCGATGAAGACTGGAACACTTGGTTCAATTCGTCGGCAGCCGCTTGCCGGTTGATCATCTCCAATAATTTTGGGCCTTCGCTGATATCACCAAACAAAACGGCTCCAACAATCTTGTTGTCACAGACCAGGATTTTTTTATAAATTCCGTTGATTTCATCATGGACTTTGAATGATTTCGTTTCCTCATTATCCACGAATTGACCAGCCGAGAATACGTCGACACCCGATACCTTCAATTGAGTCGAAACAACGGTTCCTTCGTAGCTCTTTCCGTGAACACCGCATATCTTTTCCGCCAATGCTTTGCCTTGTTCATAAAGGGGAGCCACCAACCCGTAGACGATTCCACGATGTTCCGCACATTCTCCGACCGCATATACATTAGGAGTATTTGTCTCCATGTAGTCGTTCACAACAATTCCGCGGTTGACTGAAATGCCGCTGTCCTTCGCCAGTTGGACATTCGGTCGTACCCCAACAGCCATCACAACCAAATCGGTAGCCACTTCGGTGCCGTCTTTAAAGCGGATTCCTTCCACACGTTCTCCGCCGATAATTTCTTCCGTCTGCTTCTCCAACAGAAAATTCATTCCCTGCTTTTCCAGTTCCCTTCTGAGCATTTGGGAAGCGGTAGGATCGAGCTGTCTTTCCATCAAGCAATCAAAAATATGAATCACATTGACTTCCATGCCCAGGTTTAACAGACCTCTTGCAGCTTCCAACCCTAACAACCCGCCGCCGATGACGGAAGCTTTTTTATATTGGTTGGCCGTTTCAATCATTCGCTCACAGTCTTTTATGTCTCGAAAAGCGGTAACCCCTTCCTTGTCGGCTCCGGGTACCGGCAGAATAAACGGCAGGGATCCTGTCGCCAGAATCAACCGATCGTATTCAACCTGTCGATTCTGATCCGTGTATACCACCTGCTGCTCCGTATCGATCCTGATAACCGTTTCCCCTGTAAACAGCTGAATATTATTTTCTTGATACCAATTCCAATCATTGATCGTAATATCCTCAATGGTTGTGTCACCCTGCAGCACTTTCGACAGCAGGATGCGGTTATAATTCGGGTGCGGCTCAGACCCGAATACTGTAATCTCAAATCTTTCCCGATCAATCTTCAATATTTCTTCGATACAGCGTACGCCCGCCATTCCGTTTCCCACTAGCACCAATTTTTGCTTGTTCATAAGAAACCTCCAAAATCGTATTCCGTTTATCCTGATTACACTCTGTGCCCAACGCTTACCTTGGTTTTGGTTGGTTTGGATCCACTCTGGTTAAGGATGAGACAAACGAGCGAAAAAACAACTAACAGCAGAAAACCGGGAATATAGGTCCCTTCCATATCTTTTACGACTCCAAGGACAATCGGAGGAAAAAAACCGCCGATTCCTCCGGCCGCACCGACAATTCCTGTCACAGCCCCTGTGTTTCCTGATGATACTTCAGGGACCATCTTGAAAACCGCCCCATTCCCAGTCCCTAACAGACAGGCCATGATCAAGCAACCGACACTGAAGAGAACAAAATTTTCTGCTGTGAAAGAGATGAACAGAGCACAAAGGAACACACCGCTAAACACAATGGTTAAGACTTTTTTCGAACCGAACCGGTCGGACAAATAACCGCCAAACGGACGAATTAACGTAGCGATTACCACAAACCCTGCCGTCTTCAGTCCGGCCTCTACGGTGGTCATAGTAAAAAACTCTTTTAAGAAGGTAGGCAGATAAACACTGAAGGTCACAAAGCCTCCAAACGTCACAAAATAAAACAGGGACAAGTACCACGTTGATTTATATTTCATTACCGACAAAGATTCCTGCAAAGTCTTGGTTGTCTCAGGCCTTGGCATCTCTTGAGTTCCGGCCCAGAAAACAATTGCCATAATGCCGATGGCCGCCGCGAGTCCCCAAAACACCCAGTACATTCCGTATTGATTCAAAATGATAGGTGTTGAGAAGCTGGCAGCTGCCACTCCCAAATTCCCCATTCCCGCGATTCCAAGAATCAATCCTTGTTTTTGCGGCGGATACCATCGGGATACATACGTAATTGAAATCGCAAATGTTGTTCCTGCCATCCCGATTAAGAGGGCCCAGAACAGCAGCATGCCGTAAGAGTCAGCATATCCTGCTCCGATCATCGGCAGCACGAGAAGGAGCATTGTCAACACATAGATTTTTCGTCCTCCATATCGATCCGTTAAAATTCCCATTGGAATCCGCATCAGAGATCCTAATAGAACGGGGGTTGCGAGTAGAATGCTTTTCTCGGTTGTACTTAAGCGATAAATTTCTTGTATAATACCTGCAATCGGCGGAAAAACCGACCACACCGCAAAGGATACAATCATGGCTAGAGTCGACAACACCAGTGCAGAGATTTGACCTTTTCCTTCCACCTAAAGCAGCTCCCCCAGAATAGTACTCTTTAATGTTAATTTTCTTGACACGGTAAAACGAACAAAAATAAAAAGCCCCTTTCTTGCATCCGTTGTTTTAAACAAACGAATTTAGGAAAGAGGCGTCATTGCCTGAAGTATCGAAAAACACTTCATTGTGTTCAAATTCATTATAAACAAAATGAGATCAAAAAGAAAGACCTTGTGTTATATTTTATTACATGTACCTCACAAAACAACTGTACTGTATTTTGGGCGTAAAAAGAATGAAAACGTTGGAAGGAAACCTGACATATAATATGTCTTCCACATCCCCGCACTCATATAATGAAAGTGTTACCTTCCTCGAACGAGGATGTTTCACCCTCTCCGCGAACTGCTTTGGGATGGGATGTTCCCATCCCCCTTTTTTTGAAGTCGCCTGTCCGAGATTGAAAAGAAACAAAAGAGAGAGCGTCGTGCCTTGTACAACGGCTTGCAACGCTCTTTTCGTCCCGCATGTTTATTTGGGTCTGTTATTTCGATAAAACTGCGCCAATTGCCCTTCGATAATCGTAGTTGACCATGAACGGTCCGTTCGAGTGTGAATCTGATCCCGAATCCCCCGCAACAGGTTGCTGTCATCCAAATCATGTTCGGATGGGGTAGGTTGAGGGGTTGGTTCGGTTGGCATCGTCGGGGGCTTAAGAATCTTCTTGATTTGGGATATCGTGTATTCCTGATCGATCATATCCTTGATTCGCAAGAGTCTGGCAACATCATTAATTGAATAGAGCCGCTGCTCGCCATTCGAACGAAAAGGACATATTAGCCCTAACTCTTCATAATAGCGAATTTGCCGTAAAGTTAACCCGGTTAATTGTCTCACGATTCCAATCGTAAGAACAGCCATATCACGAGGCACTGGATCCATATGTCACCCCTCCCCATTCGGACCTGGCCTTTCATCCAACATTTGAGACAGCATCGGGTACTCTCTCAAACCAAGCCAGCTTTTCCCGCAGTTTTACTGCTTCACCTACCACAATCGTTACCGGACTCGTGAATTGAGCTCGCTGCTGTTTTTTCACTATATCCGCCAGAGTGCCCACCAACGTCTCCTGTTCAGCCCAAGTGCCCCGGCGAATTAATGCGATTGGAGTGGCAAGGGGTTTTCCGTGACGAATCAAATTCTCCACGATCTCTGGCAGATGTGATACTCCCATAAGAATCACAAGCGTATCTGAAGATGCAGCATGTTTCCAATCGATTGAAGACTCAGGCTTATTGGCACACTCATGCCCCGTGATGACCGTAAAAGAAGAAGCCACATGACGATGAGTAACCGGAATGCCGGCGTATGCGGGAGCAGCAATCGCTGACGTTATTCCCGGTATGATTTCAAAAGGAATCCCGTATTCCACCAAACGGAACGCTTCTTCACCGCCGCGGCCATAAACAAACGGATCTCCACCTTTAAGACGAGTGACCGTTTTTCCTTCCAACGCTTTCCTGATTAGAAGCTGATTGATCTCTTCCTGTCTCATCGTATGTCTTCCGGACTCTTTCCCGACATATATCAATTCCGCGTGCTGAGGCGCGTGTTTCAGCAAATCAGGAGATACCAAACGATCATAAATCAGCACGTCAGCCTGTTGAATGGATTCCAAGCCTTTTAACGTAATCAATTTCGGATCACCCGGTCCCGCGCCGGTCAGGTAAACTTTCCCGACAGTCATCCATTCCCCTCCTCAAGTGAAGCAACGGGGGAAGGAAGGGACTTTCGTCCGATTATTCCCCGCGCCACTCCGAAAATTTGGCCCATGCTTTCCCCGAATCCAGAACCGACCCGGCAATCTCGATTCCTTCCGAAATATCTCCCGCGTGCCCCGTCAACCACAAACGCAAGGCACTGTTCAAGAGAACCATATTGCGATATTGACGTCCTCCCTGCAGAACCTCCAAGACATGAGAAGCTTGATCCGCAGTGGTCAATTTTACGGGCGCGGCATCCTCCGCAAGCCCGTAATCCTTCGGGTTCACAAGGTGTTTTTCCATTGTTCCGTCTTGAATGATATACAAGGCGGAAGGCCGGTTAGTCGGAATATCCTCCGAACCGTCGATTCCCTGAACCACCATCGCCTTGCGATAGCCAAGGGTAATTGTGAGTTCTGCCGCTTTCTCCAGTGCGCTGGTATGGAATACCCCAGCCACCAGATACTCGGCAGCGGCCACATTCAAGAATTTTTCCACCGTATTCAGCAGAGTCCGCACTCCAAGATCTTCCCGGATTTTGCGCAGCTGCCGTAAAGGAGGACAATAATTTTCTGTTTCGATAAACGCAATGTTGTTCCGGTCAATCATGTTTCCGATTTGTTCAGCATGAGCTTCAACAGGAACACCTACCTGCTGCAAAATTTCTCTCAGGCTTACCCCAAACTTGGGCGGAAGCGAAAGACTTCCATGCAGCACCACCGGCACCCCTGCTGCGGCCAAAACGGCTGCAACAGGTATTGTGGCAGCAAATGATTTGGCCCTCCCGTCGTAAGGACCCGCACAATCCAGCAGACCTTTTTGACCGTGCGTGACTTTCTGTGCTCTCTCCCTGCCAGACTCGATAAATGCAAGAAGTTCTTCCACAGTCTCGCTTTTTACTCTTTCTGCGATGAAAAATGCGCCGATTTGGGCATCTGTAGCTTCTCCGTCAAAAATGCGGTCAGCCGCCTCCTTGGCCAATTCGAACGGCAAATCTTTGGCACCTTTTTTACCGCGACCGACTTCCTTCAGAAATTGCTGCATGTTTCCTGCCTCCAGTAGACCCACCGATCGGCGGGCATCAAAAGTGTATATAGTATTTCCTACATACTGATATACACTTTATTGCCGATCACGTCTACCTTGTACGTGGTCACACACCCCGTATCGGGCGCTTGCACCTGGCCGTCCTTCAGGTCGATTTTCCAGTCGTGCAGCGGACAAAATACGTATTCTCCTGACACGATCCCTTCCGCCAGCGGCCCGCCCTTATGCGGACAGCGGTTTTCTACCGCCCGCACCTCACCACTGCTTAAGCGGAAAACAGCGATTTCACGTCCATTCAGCTTCACGACCCGGCCCGTTTGCACTGGCAGTTCCTCCAATGTCGCCACTTCCACCTTCACAGCTTCCATACTTTTCATCCTGATGTCCCCCCTTA
>NZ_JBHSHC010000061.1:0-1355 GCF_042652925.1 Effusibacillus consociatus | reverse complement strand
TTCCTGTTTTCACAGGTGGGGGAAAATTAAATGAGCGAATGGCGGAATTTTCAGTTGACAAATACAAACGTTCGCATCAAGTATGAGAAAATGTCGTTGTTTTGTCCCCATTCATCTACTCCCAAGAAGAAACTCTTTCTCGCATGGCTTCAAGGTCCAATCTTAAAATTTCTGCACCTCGGCTAAGGGTAATTTCATCTTTTTCAATCGCGATGCGAACGAGTTTGGATAAACGATCTCCAATAAAATCGGAGGAAGATAGAGAATCCGGTTCTTGTGAACGAAGAACTTCCGGTATTGATTGTTGGAATTTATTGGGAGGTAGCGCTTCAGGTTCTTCGGTAATGCTAAGGGATTTGCTGGTCCTGGCTTTATATGCCGCCTGAAACTTGCCCCATATCGAACTGCCAACTTGCTCAGATAAACGATAAAGAACGGTTTTATAACTCACTTGAAACATGCGTTTGACCTTTAGAACACGATCTACAAAGGATAAACCGTAAGTTTCGTCCCATTCCGATTGGAAAGCTCCTTCAGGCATTAGGAAATAGGAAGCAAATATATTTGCTTCGACTTCTTGATCTTCATCTTCCATGCTTTCATCTACATCATAAGCCTCTAAGTGAAGAAGTAAGTGTCCTAACTCGTGAGCCGCACTAAAAATCCATCGTTCGACGGAAATCCGTTCCCAGACGTTAACAATGACAGCTGGACCCCCATCTTGCTCAGAAACGGATAAGCCAAAGAACCCATCGGATGCCAGACTGATGGGATAGAGTTTTATTCCGCTGGATTCAAGTAAACCGGCAATATCACGAATCGGCTGATTTTCGAACAAATTCAATTCTTTCCTAGCTTCTTCTGCAGCATGCTTGGCTCGTAGGGGTCCTGCAGGGATGGAAGATAAACGATGGGCAAGATCCTTAAACCGATAATCCACTCGATCCCGTAACAGATTCTCTAAGTAATTAAAATCATCTAACCATCGAGCCACTTCAGTCAGAATCTGGTCTCGACTGTTCATACGTTTCAATGCTCGAAAGCGAACCTTCTCCAGTGTACGAATGGGGGTAAATAAATCTTGGAGTTTGACTCCCAGACCGTTCGCGATATTTTGTAAAGTAGAGACCTTTGGAGTTGAATCGCCATTTTCGATGTTCCGATAGGCAGGTCTAGAAATCCCTCCTAGTTCCGCCGCTTTCTCTTGGCTCAAGCCCTTCGCTTCGCGAATGCGACGAAGATTGGCGCCAATGACTTTTTGATCCATACACACCACCCTTTTTATTGGTTCATTGTAAAATGAAATGCAACACATAAATATCACAAAAGCCACGGTAATTCCGTTATGATTAAGT
>NZ_JBHSHC010000060.1:0-34344 GCF_042652925.1 Effusibacillus consociatus | reverse complement strand
GGTGAAACAATAAATGGCCCTAGTCAAGAGACTAGAGCCTGTAAGGAAATTTTAATTCCGAGAGTCTTATGCGGATGTGTGGAGGTGTATAATCCAGACGTTCTGTCCGGGAAGAAAGCAGGGGAATTGGGATCGATTCTGGACATTCTATTTGGGTAGTGCCCATTTCCAATGGCACGGGTGACCCATTCGAGGAAGATCTCTTTCCAGTTTTATTTAGGCATATGTCCCTTTCAAATTGATCTCCCAATGCATTTCTTATATGGAGATCTGAGTAAAGGAGGGTCATCCATGCCGGGTGCAAGTCAGCCACAGATCCCAAGACAACCTGACATAGTGCTTGTGGCTTGGTCCACGAACCCATTGAGACCAGGGTCACCTCGACGCATTACAGCTGTCAGAATAATTGGGAGCGCCAGACCTTGTGATCGGTTTTTAAGAGTGGGAAGACGGTTTGCTCGTGCCAGAAGATGTCTTTTGACGAATAACTTTAAGGAAGTGTTTGCTTTACGAACCACCGCAGTTTCCGGCTTTTCGGTATTTGTACGCAGATGAACAAATAAAACCGCCAACTCGCGTGGGATGGCGGTTTTGCTTTTTGGCAACCTGGCCCTGTTGATATTTTTTAACAGAATCTTAATCTTTACTTAACGAACGACAGGTAACCTGAAAGAGAGTGAAGAGGTTGAACTGGATTCGTAGATGTCGGGAGGGGGTAAAAATGGGGATCCTATCAATGATTCAGAAGTTGAAAAAAGCGTTTCCTGCTGCTGTTCTTTCCTTTGCCATTTGGACAAGCCCGGTGGCAGCCGCACAACCGGAAGTGCCGGAAGTTCCGGAAAATAACGACCACTATCAAAATCGTTTTATTCAGGTCCAACTGCTTGGGATCAATGATCTGCACGGGCAGCTCAACGTGACCCGACAAGTGGGCGGGAAAAATGTGGGGCGTGCGGACTATTTGGCTGCGTACTTGAAACAACGCGAAGCGGAAAACAAAAATACTCTTCTCGTCCACGCCGGGGATGTTGTCGGAGCGAGCGCTCCGGTCTCCGCTTTGCTCCAGGATGAACCGACCATCGAAATTCTTAATGCTCTTGGGTTCGATGTAGGTGCACCGGGGAATCACGAGTTTGATGAGGGCGTCGATGAAATGATGCGTCTGATTTACGGGGGGTACCATCCGAAAACAGGTGATTTTGAAGGCGCCAATTTCCCCTATGTAGCGGCAAACGTTCTTGACAAGGACACCAAACAGCCAATTCTTCCGCCATACGTGGTTAAGAAAGTGAACGGCATGCCGATCGGATTTATTGGGGTCGTAACTACGGAGACACCAAATATCGTCATTCCAAGCGGCGTAGCGAAAGTCGAGTTTATTGATGAGGCGGAAGCGATAACAAAGCGGCAGCCGAATTGAAAGCGCAGGGAGTGCACGCGATGGTAGTATTGGCTCACGTTCCGGGCCGATCCAATTTTGACGGAAGCAATCCTACCGATGAATTAGTGGATATGGCAAATCAGGTTGACGATGATATCGATGTTATTTTTGGCGGTCATAATCACGCTTATATGAATACCGTGGTGGACGGAAAGTTGCTTGTTCAATCCTACTCCTACGGAACCGCATTCTCCGATGTAGATTTGGAAACTGATCCCCGAACCAAGGATATCGTAAGCAAGAAAGCGGAAATCGTTACTACTTACCAGGAGGGAATTCAACCGGATCCGGAAATTAAGAGCATGATAGAACAATATGAAGAAAAAGTGGCCCCGATCATCAATGAAGTGATTGGAGTATCTGCCGCTAATCTCGGCAACGACAATGTTTACTATCAAGAAATTGCTTTGGGAAATCTCATTGCAGACTCCATGCGGTGGACGATGAACACCGATTTTGCATTTATGAACCCCGGGGGGATTCGGGCCGGCATTGACCAGGGTGAAGTGACCTGGGGGGAACTCTACACGGTGCAACCTTTCAATAACGATCTGGTCAAAATGAACTTGACCGGTGCAAAAATACGGGAACTGCTGGAACAGCAATTCGGTTCCAGACAGAAAACCCTGCAGATTTCCGGTTTGAAATATACATGGGACAACACGAAACGGATCGGATCCAAAATCGTCGACATCTTCCTGCCGAATGGATCCAAGATTGACCCGAATGCCACTTATACGGTTACAGTTAACAGCTTTATGGCTGCCGGAGGGGACGGATATACCGCATTGCTTGCAGGAACCAATAAAGAAATAGGCCCGGTGGATATTGATGCCCTCGTGAATTACGTCAAACAGCTTCCTCAGCCGTTCACCTATTCGGTTGAAGGCCGGATTGTAAAACTGAAATAACTTCCGTTCATTACTTGAGACCTGCCGGTTTGTGCAGGTCTCTCTCTTTTTGTTACAGTAGGAGAGTGGGGGTGATCCGGTGAACAAGGTTCCGGTGAGAATCGAGATTCATACAAGTCAGACGTTGGAGGACGGAACCGCCCAAACGTATGATTCACGTGAAGGCGGTTTTTTGTATCAAAAAGGAACTTCTTTTTATTTAAGCTACCTTGAAGCAAGTGAAGATGGAGAGACAGGGACACAAACCATATGGAAAGTCGAGCCTGAACAGGTTTCCTTGATACGGCAGGGCGAGACGGGATTGCGGGCTTTGTTCAAAATGGGGTCTGCTGAGAGGACGGCGTTGGTCACTCCGCATGGCATTCTTCCAATCGAAATTGATACTTTTCACTTGGAACACGATTTTACCCCGGAAGGCGGATTTCTGCGGGTTGGATATAACATGGACATTGGCGGTGCAATGACTCGTATGGAGCTGGAATTGCGTGTAAAACGACAAGAACCGATTTTTGCTGCCTCAAAAAATATTTCCAAAAAGTGAAACTTTTTCTCCTATTCAAACGTCTAAAACTATGGGAATAAATAGTATTCCAGTTTTGAAAGAATTTGGATGACCTGAGGGGAAAGAGGAGGAAAAGTATGAAACAGTTGAAACGCACTACCGCAGCAGCACTTACACTGGGAATGCTTTTCACATCAGTGCCTTATGCAGCACTTGCAGAAGCGCCGGTCGCAGCAGCATCGTCCATTACACAAAGTCAAGCAGAAGAAATCGCAAGGAAATCTGTCACAATCCCGGAAGATTTTAAGCTGCAAAACGCATCTTTTCATGATGCGAAAAACGGGAATGGGCCTTTTGGGCGCGGTAGTGTCTGGATGCTCCATTTTATTAAGGACGGACGCTATGAAGGAGGACAGATTAGCGTTGTAGTCGATGCCGCTAAGGGGACTCTTGTAAACTTCGATTTCTATGAAAAAGACGACACTACGGTTGAAAACGCGATCTCCCGTGAGGAGGCCAGGAAAAAAGCTCTCGAGTATTTGAAAAAGTATGCACCGGACAAGGCGGACCTGGTGAAAGAGGCCGACTCTCCGGATCAGTCTTATATGTATGGGCCTTATGGAACGAAAAGTGTGATGCAAGTATTCCGGTTTGAACGGATTGAGAATGGAATCCCCTATCCGTCGGACGGAATTTCGATTCGAATCAACGGCAAAGGGGAAATCCGGGGCTATTCTTTTAACTGGACGGACAACTTGCAATTCCCCAAGATGCAGACATCGATTCCGGAAGCAAAAGCGAAAGAAGTATTCAAGAACGCTTTAAATCTGCAGCTTCAATACCAAATCGTTCGCAAACCCTATGAACGAGAGCCGAAGGACGCTCAACTTCTGTATGGACCATGGAATTCATATGGACCCCATGGCCCATTCCCCATGATTGATGCAATCAAAGGGGAGGCAATCGGAATGGACGGCAATCCGGTGCCAACCACACCGGCAATGGAATTAAAGCCGTTGGCGGATAAACCGGGTGCCCCGATCACCACGAAGGAAATCACGAAGGAAGTAGCTTTGGAGCTAATTGCCTCCTATAATTTGGGGCTTGATGGCTATACGCTTGAAAACGTTACCTATGACAGTTATCAAGACAGGCAGCACCTATGGAGGTTCCAGTACCGGAAAGGGGATCCGCAAAACTTTAAAACCATGAACATGGCCTTCGTTTCGATTGATGCAAAAACCGGAGAGCTGCGTGAATTAAACCGTCATGAATACCGTGAGGGTCCGGGTGAATTCCCGCAGAATCCGGCCGTCTCATCCGAACAGGCCAAACAAAAAGCGATTGAGTTTATCAAAAAAGTAATGC
The DNA here is from genome assembly GCF_042652925.1 of Effusibacillus consociatus. NCBI lineage: Bacteria > Bacillati > Bacillota > Bacilli > Caryophanales > Alicyclobacillaceae > Effusibacillus > Effusibacillus consociatus. The sequence goes on along the minus strand of NZ_JBHSHC010000060.1, from coordinate 30,122 downwards.
CTGCCCAAATCGACAAATTGGCGCTCAACTCTGCGGCTGACGAAAAGATGAATTTCAAAATGGGCCCCTACTATTCGTTTGAATTTGTGCGGCTCGTGAACGGAATTCCAAACAACGAGGGCAGAATGAGAATCGGAATCGACCCCAATACAGGCGAAGTGAAGGAATATTGGGGTGCTTGGGGATGGGATGAAAAACTGAACTACCAACCGAAAACGAATGTGATCAGTGCGGAAACGGCGAAAAACAAATTTGCCGAAAAATACGGATTGCGTTTGCAATATATCCCGATTTATGAGAACGGGAAAACTCCCTATGAGCCCGGAAAACCTAAAGGAGTGGCCCTTGTTTATGCACCGGTCATCAACGGGCCCATGCAGTGGATCAATGCGGTATCGGGAGAGTGGGTAAACGTCTGGGGAGAAGCTCCGGTAGAACCGGCTGAAATCAAAGACATTAAGGGCCATTGGGCGGAAAAGCAGCTTCAGTATTTTGCCGAACGCGGGATATTCAAGGTGGAAGACGGAAAATTGAATCCGGAAGCCGGTGTGACACGCGGGGATATGATTCGGTACTTGCTGCTGTCAATCGATGGGCCGCGGCGGATAGTTGACAAAGCAACCTTTGCTGACGTTCCGAAGACGGACCCGAATTTTGATTTTATAGAAGAGGCAGCGGCAAGAAAATGGATTGACAAGGACACGAAGAACTTCCGACCGGGAGATATCCTCACCCGTGAAGGATTGGCCGATCTCGTAACGACCGTACTTGGCTATTCGAAACTGGCGGATGCCAGGGACACGCTGAAAAATCACTTTGGCGATGTGGATTCAAACGGGAAATATATGGGAGATATTGCAATTACGTATGCCCTCGGCATCATGACCGGATGGGACAGTAAGTTTAATCCGAAGTACAACGTTACGAAAGCCCAGGCGGCAGTTGTTCTGGCCAAGGTGATCGAGCAGATGAAAGAGAAACAGAATTATCCATATTATATCAGCAAATAACTTATTCCATCCCGCCTTCGGTTTCATTGAACTGAAGGCGTTTTTTCGTTTGGATTTCTTTGCGGGAGGCGGAGTCTTTTTTTTACCGGGCGGGGGATTTTTCAGCAGGAAATTATCAGGCTGTTGTGAATAAATAAAATACAGCGTCTATACTGACTGGTCAAAACAAGGGGGTTAGAGGGGATGTCGGATTCTTTATCATTAACGCGTTATATGGTACGGTCAATTATTCTGGCTGCATTAGGATCCACTCTGACGGGGGTTGGAGTGATATACGGGAACGATATCAAGGGATCTGCTATTGCAACCAATCTTTTCTTCATTGGTTTAGCTGGCGGATTTATGGGGGCCGTTATCAGTGCTGTGAATTACAAAAGGTTTGTAGCCCCGATGCGCGGCATCATCTCGCATATCGAAAGCATTGCCCGCGGAGATCTCAGAGTCCGACTGGACTTGGGGAAGGTTGGGGAGTTAAAGCCGATCGCCAGTTCGATTAACCAAATGAGCGACACATGGGAGAAAATTCTCAAACAGGTAGGTGCCACCTCGTATCAATTGGGCAATTTGTCGGAACAGTTAACGGCAAGCGCCCAGGCCAGTACGGAAGCGGGTAACCGAATTGCAGCAGCGATTCAAGAAGTGGCAAACGGTGCAGAAATACAAGCTCGCGGAGCGGATGAAAGCGTTACCGCAATGCAAGAAATGGCCATCGGAATTCAAAGGGTGGCCGAGAGTTCTTCCACTGTTTCTGAAACATCGTTTGAAATGTCTCATCAAGCAGAGCAAGGAAATGAGTGTGTTCAACAAGCTGTCCGGCAAATCAATTCGATCTATGAATCAGTGAATCATTCCGCGGCGGTAGTTAAGCTGCTCGGGGAACGTTCCCATGCTATCGGCCAAATTGTTGAAGTCATTACCGGAATCGCCTCCCAAACCAATTTGCTTGCTCTAAATGCCGCTATTGAAGCGGCCAGAGCAGGAGAACAAGGACGAGGGTTTGCGGTTGTTGCGGATGAAGTACGTAAACTCGCTGAGCAATCCGAAGCCTCCGCGGGGCAGATCGCAAAGCTGATTCAAGAAATTCAAGCCGATACTTCAAAAGCGGTAAAAGCAATGGGAGAGGGCATCCAAGTTGTGGAAGACGGTATGAGTTTGTTTCAAAATGCCGGTGAATCGTTCGAACAAATTGTGCAATCCATCCGACGTGTGTCCGATCAGATTCAGGAGATATCGGCCGTTTCTCAACAAATGTCGGCCGGGGCCGAGCAGGTTCTTGCTTCAGTCGAAGAGATGACCCGAATTGCCGGGAACACGGAAACGAATTCACAAAGTGTTGCCGCCTTGTCCGAAGAACAGTTGGCCTCGATGGAACAAATCTCAATGTCAGCCGCTTCCCTGAATCGTTCCGCACAGCATCTGCAGCAGATGATCAGTCAGTTCAAGGTGACCTAATAAAGAACAAACCTCCGATTTTTATACGGAATCGGAGGTTTGTTCTGTTGGGATCATGATGAGAAACCGGGTTCCTCCCGATTTTGAGCTGGTCACTTGAATCTTACCGTTCATGGCTTGTATGATGCGATAGCTGACCATTAACCCGAGCCCTGTCCCTTTTTCTTTTGTCGAATAAAATGGGTTCCCAAGCCGCTTGATCTCCTCTTTTGTCATGCCGACGCCAGTGTCCGAAATCTCAATTGCCGCATAGTCACCCTTTCGATAAGCGGACACTTGAAGCAATCCGCCTCCGGGCATCGTTTCAATCCCATTTTTCATGATGTTGATCAAGACTTGATGCAGTTTCGTTAAATCCGCACGAATCAGCAACGTGTCATCGACGGTCGTCCTCAATTCCACATTTTTTATCAATGCATACGAGGTCATCGCAGTTTCCACATACTTGGATGGGTTCCCGGATAGAAGCCACTTCTGCTTTCTCAATTTGCGGCTTCGCAAGAGACAGGTAATCGTTAATGATGGCTTCCGCCCTGTTCAGCTCTTCGATTGCAGTAGTAACGTACCAGTGTCTCTTTTCGTTGTGAATCGGATCTTTCAGGAGCTGCAGAAAGCCGCGGGCAGCAGTCATGGGGTTTCTTATTTCATGGGCAATGGAGGCGGCGAGTTCCCCTAGAACTTCAAGCTTTTCTGTTTGTTGAATTTCCTGCCGCATTCTCGCATTTTCCTGCATGGTTTCAATTAAGTAGATAGAAAGAAACATGGCGAACAGTTGGATGAAACCAAAACTGAAAAGATGCATTACCGCATCCTCAGAATAAGTTTTGATTTGCAAAAATTGGCGATGAGGATTCCGCCAGTTCCAAAGAAAGCAATCATTAAGGTGCAAAGAACCCTATTCAGCGGATCATAGTTTGGATAGCGTTTTACGAAATAAAATGCGAGGATAATAATCGGGGGCAACAGAACGAATGTCTGCAGAACACCTGCTCCGCCCAAATAGTACCGGTACCCAAACAGCAACAGGGTTAGAATTATGCCGGTACCATAGCCTCCATAGAGGATTCCGATTAATAAGGGAACCATCCGCAAATCCAATCGAAAGCCGGACTCTGCAAAAAACGGAAACGTCATGCACAGTATAATCGTGAAGCCGGACAGTACAGCGGTTGCAAGTTTTTGATGCCACTTGCTTTCGAGTCGGGAAGAGATCCAGAAATAGAAAAAGATCGAAAACAAAATGAACAGGATGTTAAGTATAAGATTGCTGATTCCGGTCAAAGTCGTCACCCCATTTGATTATAAAGCGAATATTCAAAAATATAAATAAAAAATGCTCATTTTTTGTCAATCCACTTGCCGAAAATTGAGCACTGATGCATATTTAAGTTAGCGAAGCCAAATGGGGGTAGAGGCGGAATGGAACTTCAAGGGATGAATATGGTGGAGATGCTCCATGCAATATTAGGGGCGATTGATGAAGGGATCCATGCTGTCAACCGGGATGGAATCACCATTTTTTACAATGATGTGGCGGGGAGGCTTGACGGTCTTGTCCCGGAAGAAGTCATCGGAAAGCATGTCCTGGATGTATTTCCTTCGTTGGAGAACGAGACGAGCACTTTGCTCCAGGTGCTGTCCACAGGAAAACCGCTTGAGTATGTGAAACAAACGTATACGACCGTGCGCGGGAAAGCGGTACATACGGTGAACAGCACTCTGCCGATTTTTGCTAATGGCAAGTTGGTTGGGGCGCTTGAAGTATCAAAAGATCTGACACAGGTAAAAGAACTTGCCGAAAAATTAATCGATCTGCAAGCCAGCATAGTAGAACCGAAAAAAGCGAAGCCCTGGCCATCGATGGAAGCAAGGTATACTTTTGACGATATTGTCACATGCGACCCCCGAATGCTGCAGATGAAAGAATTGGCGGCACGGGCTGCTACAACGGATTCCTCCGTACTGGTTTGCGGGGAGACCGGGACCGGGAAAGAATTGTTTGTACAGTCAATCCACAATTTATCCGCACGACGAAAGAAGCCGTTTATCGCTCAAAACTGTGCGGCCCTGCCGGCCACTCTGTTGGAAGGGCTCTTGTTTGGAACAGTTAAAGGGAGCTTTACGGGGGCGGAGAATCGTCCGGGACTGTTTGAGTTGGCGAATGGCGGGACCCTTTTTCTGGACGAGATTAACTCCATGCCGTTAGAGCTGCAGGCAAAATTGTTAAGGGTTTTGCAAGAAGGTCTGGTTCGCCGGGTGGGGGATACCAAGATCACTCAGGTGGATGTCCGGGTACTTGCGGCCACCAATACGGATCCGTTGGAGGCCATTCAAAAAGGGCTGCTTCGTGCAGATCTATACTATCGCTTAAACGTCGTGTCCCTTTATCTTCCGAAACTGGTGGAACGCCAACATGACATTCCTCTTCTGACTGAACACTTCCTTGCGATATACAACGAGAAATTTGATAAGCAGGTAGTGCGGGTATCAGAAGATGTGGAAAGGATGTTTATGAGCTACCATTGGCCGGGCAATGTACGGGAGCTGCAGCATGCCATTGAAGGTGCGATGACTCTCGTTCGAGGGCGGGAGATCGGAATCGAGCTGCTGCCATGGCAGATTGTAAAGGCTGTGGAAGGCCAAGGAGGATACTCCCAAGAGAAAAATGTGGAAGCGGTCGCCCACCATTCAAGGCAGAATGTGGGTATGCCGGTAGAGCGTGATGACTGGAGCCTGATGGAGAAATTTAAAAGATCGGGTGTTCCGCTCCGCGATTTTTTGAATCAGATGGAGCGAATGATTACGGAAGCTGTCCTGGAAGAAACCAAAGGGAATGTTTTGCAAGCTGCCAAACTGTTGGGGCTCCCCCGTCAGACGTTACAATATCGAATCGGGAAGAAAAAGTAAGAAAGGGCCGGGCAACCGGGGCCCGCCAAGGTGCTCGTCACCTTGGTGGGTGTAACTTTGGCTTCACCTGCGCCAGAGTCTTGGCGGAGCCAAGTTTTTTTTACTGGGTGAAGGAAAGTCTCAACTATTCGGTGGGGAAGTTATTTCGTCAACTCCCCGCATTTTTCCGCAATCCTTGTTCTCTGCAGTCCAGTTTGCTTTGATTCCATACGCTAGCCCTGTCTTATTCCTACCCAATCCTTGTTTTATTGTTCCTGAAGTGCCGGATATTCGGCATTTTATTGTTGGCACGAGAATTGCATTATCAGATTAGTAAGAATTCTTTACAACACAGAGCTCACTTCACTTTAATGCTTGAAGAGTTATTTTCGGGTCCCCCGGGTGGGTTCATGTTTCGGGGTCCCCACAAAGTACTCGGAATTCACTACAAAGCTGCACTTCACTTTGTGTGGCCGAGATTTTATTTGGGTCCCCATTAAAGTACTCGGAGTTTGCTGCGAAGCTTATCGTCACTTTAATGGGCCCATTACGGAGGTGTCTTATGAAAAAAGGAGACCGCTACGGGCTCCACAGAGTACTGGAACCGAAAGGAGTTCTGCCGCAGCCGGCCTGGCGCATCGATAACACGATGGAATGTTGGAGCAATGAGATTTTGATCAATGTGGAAACCCTCAACATTGATTCCGCTTCCTTTAGGCAAATCAAAGAGGAAGCCAACGGGGAACCGGAGGCGATCGGCAGGATCATGAAGCGGATCGTGAACGAACGAGGCAAACATCACAATCCGGTGACAGGTTCCGGTGGAATGCTGATCGGAACGGTAGCAGAGATCGGAGAGGATTTGCAACAACGAATCGACTTGCAGCCGGGTGATCGAATTGCCACTCTTGTATCGCTGTCATTAACCCCCCTTTTTATAGAAGAGATCCAGCACATTGATCAACAATCCGGTCAGGTTGACATCAGGGGGAAGGCGACATTGTTTGAAAGTGGGCTTTACGCCAAGGTACCGGAAGATCTTCCATTAAAAGTTACATTGGCCGTTCTGGATGTGTGCGGTGCCCCTGCCCAAACAAAGAAGCTTGTGGAGACCGGGCAAACGGTAGTTGTACTTGGTGCTTCCGGAAAATCAGGTTTACTCGTATTAAAACAAGCTCGCGATAATTTGGACGCAGGTGGTGACAGGACAGGCCGTCTAATCGCAATTGACCGTGGAGAAGAAGCGTGCAGTCAGTTGCGGGAGTTCGGATGGGCCGATGTGGTTTTGGATGTCGATGCAAGCGACCCAATTGCTGTATTCGACGCGGTTCGAGAAGTCACTGAAGGAAAACTTTCGGATCTGACCATCAATTGTGTGAACATACCCGGCACTGAGATGTCGAGTATTCTCGCAACCCGGGATGAAGGAATCATCTATTTTTTCTCGATGGCCACGTCGTTTACGGCAGCCGCATTGGGGGCGGAAGGGGTCGGAAAGGATGTCACGATGCTGATCGGAAACGGCTACACAAAGGGGCACGCAGAACTTGCTCTGCAGCTTGTGAGAGACAATCCGGAGCTTCGTGCGATTTATTCGGAACGTTACGGCAAGTGATCAGACCGGAAGGATCCGGTGAGAACCAAACAAGAGGGGGCTTTTTTTCATGAGTCAAACAATGGATGATCTCAACCAAGCGTTTCGTAATCTGCCGCAAACATTTGGGAAGAAGAAGCGCCATTTTCGCGATATTGAGCTTTGGAAAGATGTTACGGATGAACAGTGGAACGATTGGATGTGGCAGTTGACCCATACGATCAACAACCTGGATCAGCTCGGGAAGGTCATTAACCTGACGGAAAGTGAAATTGAAGGGATTAAGCATGTAAAGGAGACCATCTCACTGCGCATCACTCCTTTTTATGCGATGCTGATGGATCCGGACGATCCGAATTGTCCGATTCGCTTGCAAGCGGTGCCTTTGTCAGATGAAATGACCCGTTCACCTTACGACATGGAAGATCCCCTGCATGAAGACGAGGACGCTCCGGCACCCGGGTTGACACATCGTTATCCGGACCGGGTACTGTTTTTGATCACCAATCAATGTTCGATGTATTGCCGTCATTGTACCCGTCGTCGTTTTTCAGGGGTTCCCGGGCAGTCGGTACCCAAGCAGCAGTTGGATCAGGCGATCGATTATATCCGGCGCAATCCGCAAATTCGGGACGTCCTGCTGTCCGGCGGCGATGGATTGCTTGTGAACGATAAAACTTTGGAATACATTATCTCAAACCTGCGGGCAATCCCCCATGTCGAGATCATTCGGATCGGAACCCGGGCACCGGTTGTGTTCCCGCAGCGGATTACTGACAACCTCTTAAAGATGCTGCGGAAGTACCATCCGATCTGGATCAATACGCATTTCAACCATCCGGCCGAACTCGTGCCTGAAACAAAGGCTGCCTGCGAGAAGATTGTGGATGCAGGGATTCCGCTTGGGAACCAGACTGTACTGATGCGCGGCGTTAATGACTGTCCTCATATCATGAAGAAGCTGATGCACGAACTCGTGAAGGTTCGCGTGCGTCCCTACTACATCTATCAGTGCGACCTGTCGGAAGGAATTCAGCATTTCCGGACAACTGTATCGAAAGGTCTGGAGATCATGGAGCAGCTTCGCGGCCATACTTCCGGTTATGCAGTGCCTACCTTCGTTGTTGATGCACCGGGAGGCGGCGGCAAGGTCCCGGTGATGCCGCAGTATCTGATCTCGCAAGGGCACGGGAAGGTGGTGCTGCGCAACTTCGAGGGCGTGATTTCGGTTTACCATGAACCGACCTATGAAGATAAAGGATGCCCGCCGACATGTACACATAACCATGAAGAAGAAGCGATCGGGGTCGCGAAGCTGCTGAACGACCAAGCGGTTGGGATCGAGCCGAAAGGACTGAAACGGGCAGATCGCCGTCCGCATCATGATGAATTGCCGATGGTAGATTAGGGGTCGTTGTATGCTGTATGAACACGTGCAAGCAGCGGGAGTTCGCCGGTTGGCGATCATCGGGCTGGCGAAGCATGCAGGAAAAACAACCGCGATGAATACGATTATAGAAGAAGCGTCACAAGCAGGCGTCTCCCTGTCCCTCCAGAGTATTGGAGTGGACGGGGAGCGTTTTGACGCATTGATCGGAGTGGAAAAGCCGTCTGTACAAGCTCCTGTCGGGACAATGCTTGCGACTGCGGCTGACGCTCTTGAACAAGGCAATGCCAGGCTGGAACTGTTGGAGGCCACCGGAATTCCTTCTGCTATGGGGGAGATTTTCATAGCGCGTGTCGTGGAAGCGGGCAGTGTGGTCTTAGCGGGAGTCCGGCTGGTGGAGCATGCAAGACAGATCCTTTCCAAACTTGAAAAATGGGTTCCTCAGCTCCAAATCATTGACGGTGCATTTGACCGAATCGCCAGTGCCACGCCAGATCTCGCAGACGGGATTGTGGTATGCACGGGAGCGAGCGTCGGAAGAACTGTCGCGGATGTTGCGAGAGAAACGAGATCCGCTTTGGCCCGGCTCCGAATGCCCGGAATAACGGAGGATTGGCAGCGGGAGCTGGCTTTCTTGGCAAGAACATCAGACTGTATTGTGGCGGGGGCTGCCGATATTCCGGCGCGGGTGCTCAAAGGGGTAAGCCCTTTTTTGCTGCATCCTCAATCGGATCCCAATTGGCCGGAGGGGGCTGCGGCGGTTGCAATGCCCGGCGTTGTCACAGACCGTGTGTTAGACATGTTGGAGGGTGCGGTTCAGACTTTGATAGTAAAAGACGGAACACATATGATGGGCTCACTTGCCCGATGGAAACGGTTTGAGCGACAAGGGGCCCGCATCTTGGCGGAACGGTCGATTCGAATTGCAGCGGTGACAGTGAATTCCATGTCGGTAGAGGGGTATCGTTTGCCGCAAAAGGATTTACTGGAAGCCATTACGGAAGTGGCAGAGGGGCTCCCGGTGGTGGATAGTATACATTCCCATTAAAGTGAAGCGAGCCTTCGAAGATTAATCCGAGTACTTTAATGGGGACCCGAAAACACAATGCAGAAGTAAGGGGGATTCGAAATGACAGAGTTTATGGATCAGGAAACTCGGGAACATCTTGCGTGGGACTATGCGTGGAACCTGTTTCAGCCTCTGTCTGAACTGGGAAGGATTTGGCAGTCCCAAGTCCGCCCTTTTCGCCCTTCCGAAAAAGAGAAATGGCAGGAGGACTGCCGCTGCATTACGAATCTGCAAACGGCTCTGCAGGATGTCGAATGGGCGGAGCGTCTGCAAAAAACGGTTGCTGCCTTTAGGACGATTGAACCGATTTTTCAACAGGTGGATGCTGGTGTCGTCTTACAAACGGGGGATTTGTTTAAGTGGAAACAGTGGATGTGGAACGGAAAGCTGCTCGATGAGTTGGTGCACATCCGTTTCCCCTGGTGGCCAGACGTTGAATGGGATACAGTCATTCGCATCCTGAATTCGGAAGCGGACATGACTCCGAAATTTTCCCTGGATGATTCTTATGATCCCGTGCTGCAAGAACTTCGGGGAAGAAAGCGGAGACTGCAGAATGAAATTGACCGGATACGGAAGGAGCAGCAGGACGAACTGAAAAGCAGATACGGTCGCATGCCGAATAGGGAACGTGAGTATATCTGGTCGCGTGATGACCGGGAGATGATTGAACGGTCGCAGGCGGATCAAGACCTTATGCTCCAAGGTGAGACATCTTGGGATGTGATCTTCCGCGTGCAAGACCGGGCAGAGACCATCTCTCTGCTGGACGAATTTCAGCGGGCAGCAGAGCAGGAGGCTGACCGGGAAAAAGAATTACTGGCAAAATTGACCCGTTTATTGGCGGTTCATATTGATACATTCCGCAAGTGTGAAGCCGCATGGGGGCGGCTGGATTGGCTGCTGACCCGAATTTTGACGGCCGATCGGTTAGGTTGGAAGGCTCCTGTTTGGACGGAAGATCGTTGGGAGGCGGTCAATGCCTGTCACCCTGTGCTCTCTGCAGCATTAAAGCAGAAAGGATCACAGATTACGCCAATCTCTTTCCGGCTGCAACGGGGGATATCGGTGCTGACCGGCCCCAACATGGGCGGGAAAACAGTGGCCCTGCGGACAGCGGGCCTGCTACAGGCGCTGGCCCAATACGGAATGCCGGTGCCTGCCGAAACATTTTATTTTCAACCTGTCGATCGAATCCGCTTTGTAGGGGGAGACCCGCAATCGATGGAAAACGGGCTCTCCACCTTTGGCGGGGAAATCGTACGGCTCTCGACCATTTTGAAAGCAGAAGGAACCGTGTTCCTGCTGCTTGATGAGGTCGGACGGGCGACAAATCCCCTGGAGGGAGAGGCGTTGGCGGTCGGCTTGACACGATATTTGCAAAGGTCCGACTGGATTGTATTGTTTGCCACGCACTATGCGGGAGTGGCCGAAGTGGCCGCTCAAGAAGGCTTGCTGCGGTGGCGGGTGGCCGGTCTGGCTGACCGCCGGATCGTTTCGGCGGACACAGCCCGAATCGAACTGGAATCGCTTCGAATTGCAGAACTGTTGGGATTGCGGACAGAGATTCTGTCGTATTCAAGACAGTGGCTGGATACAAATCATAAACATCCGGGACGAAAGGGGGATTTCGATGAGCAAGCTGAACCTGGAACAGGCAAAAATTGCTCAAGCGCGACAATTCGCAGCGGCGATTGCAGATGATGTGACTCGATATATCGAGAAAAGAAGTACGGTAGCGGTGGAACGAACAGTCCTTCGTTTGTTTGGATTGGACGGAGTCGATGCGGATGGGATCCCGCTGCCTAACGTTGTCGTCGACCATGTAAAGGAACAGGGACGACTGGCAGAAGGAGTATCCCGTCCCGTTCTTAACGCGATCCTGCAGAAAGGCTGGTCGATCCGGGAAGTAGGGGAAGCGGTGGCAAGCGGCAACCTGAATCTGTTTGCATTGGATGAACTTCCGGAAGAAAAACTTTGGGAAAAAGGGGCCGAGTTAGCCCGCGCATCCTTGGATCGAATTCGGGAGAACCGAAACCAGCGAAGCGCCTTTTTGCAAAAATATGGAGACAGTCCCCAGCCTTATATCTATGTAATTGTGGCAAGCGGCAACATCTACGAAGATGTGGTGCAAGCCCGGGCGGCTGCTCGGCAAGGGGCGGATATCATTGCAGTGATTCGTTCAACCGGTCAGTCTCTGCTGGACTATGTGCCTTACGGGCCGACCACGGAAGGTTTCGGGGGAACGTATGCCACCCAGGCGAATTTTCAAATCATGCGACAGGCGCTTGATGAGGTGGGGGAAGAACTGGGCCGGTATATCCGGCTTTGCAATTATTGCTCGGGTCTCTGCATGCCGGAGATTGCTGCAATGGGGGCGCTTGAAAGACTGGACGTGATGCTCAATGATGCCCTGTACGGGATTTTGTTCCGGGACATTAACATGCAGCGAACACTGGTTGACCAGAATTTCTCCCGCATGATCAATGCATTTGCAGGGGTGATTATCAATACGGGCGAAGACAACTACTTGACGACGGCAGATGCGGTTGAGGCGGCTCATACTGTGTTGGCGTCCCAGTTTATTAACGAGCAGCTCGCGCTTCGCTCCGGACTGAAAGAAGAGCAGATGGGGCTGGGGCATGCGTTTGAGATGAATCCGGAACTGGAAGACGGCTTTTTGCTGGAATTGGCCCAAGCGCAGATGGCGCGCGAGATTTTTCCGAAAGCACCGCTTAAATATATGCCTCCCACCAAACATATGACCGGTAATATTTTCCGTGGTCATGTGCAGGATGCCCTTTTCAATATGGTGGGAATCATGACGGGGCAGGGAATTCAACTGCTCGGGATGATGACGGAAGCGATTCACACTCCCTTGATTCATGAGCGCCATTTGGCCATTGAGGCAGCCAGGTATATCTTTAAGAATGCCAGACATTTGCATGATGAGATTGAATATAAGCGGGATGGAATCATTGCCCGCCGTGCCCAACAGGTATTGGATCAAGCGACTGATCTGTTGGAGCAAATCCAATCCATCGGGCTTTTTGAAGCCCTGGCAAAAGGCATGTTCGCCGACGTAAAAAGGACCACGACGGGCGGAAAGGGTTTATCGGGAGTTTTCATGCGTGACGAGCGTTACTACAACCCGATTGAAGAGCAGATGCACCTGGAATTGGGGCTGGTAAAGCACCCAAAGAGCACAAGTCGGGTCAAGGCACCAGAGGTGCCGGGTCCCGCTAAGGAGGCGTCCGTATGAAGGCTGATCTCACCCGAATCCGTCCTTATGGGGATACGATGGATGACGGGATGGTCCAATTGAGCTTTTCCCTGCCAGTCCCATACGGAGAAGAAGCGAAAGAGGCCGCTCGACAGCTTGCGATCAGAATGGGCCTTGCTGAACCTCTAGTCGTGCATGCTCAGGATATTGGGGAAGGTGTAACGTTTCTCATTCTGTTCGGAAAATGCCGTCATACGGTTGACTTTACGCAAATCAAAGTAGTCAAGACGAACTCGAAACGGATGAATTTCAAAGAAATAAATGAGTACATTCAAAAGCATATCGGACGCAAGATCGTGGTGATCGGTGCCTGCACCGGAACGGATGCTCATACGGTCGGAATTGATGCCATTATTAATATGAAAGGGTATGCCGGGGAATACGGATTGGAACGATACCCGATGATAGATGCCTACAATCTGGGAGCACAGGTGGAAAACGAGGAATTGCTGGCCAAAGCGATCGAACTGAAAGCGGACGCGATACTTGTCTCGCAGGTAGTAACCCAGAAGGATGTACACCTGCCCAATTTGACTCGACTGGTGGATCTGTTGGAGGCGGAAGGGCTTCGCTCCAAGCTGGTGCTTGTGTGCGGCGGGCCGCGAATCTCCCATGAACTGGCGCTGGAGCTGGGTTATGACGCCGGGTTTGGTCCTGGAACATTAGCACCCGATGTTGCATCTTTTATTGTACAAGAATTATCAGAAAGATTGCGAAAAACTTCGTAAGACGGACCAAAAAGGGGTCTGAGGAATCTACAAGGCGTTTTATTCTGAATGGTCATTCATTTTTAATATCGCAAATCTCCTGGCAATACGGTAATGTATTACTAGGGGATTTTATTTTTTTTGTCAGAAACCGACCGAACGTTTGATTCGCAAGTTCAGAAAAAACTAAAAGAAAAGGGGTCGAAAGGCGTGGAGATGGTTCGTATTCTTCTTTTTCTGGCGATTGCCGCAGGGTCCGTCTACCTGTTCTGGACCGCATTGTATCGCAAGTATCAATATTTGATGCTTGGGCGTCCCGAGTCGAGACCGGAGGGTAAGGATGAGCGAATTCGCTCAATCTTCCGCGATGTGCTCGGACAAGGGAAAGTGCTCGCAGAACCTGCGGGAATCGGGCATTTCTTTATCTTCTGGGGCTTTATTGTTCTATCTTTCGGTACGTTGGAATTTGTCGCTCACCATATCTTTGGCGGGCATCTGCCGTTGATTGGAACGGCCGACTGGTTTGTACTGATGCATGAAGTGTTCTCATTGCTGGTTTTGATAGCGATCCTGATCGCAGCGGGACGACGTGCTTTGATCCGTCCCATGCGTTTGGACCAAACCGGTGAAGCATACCTTATTCTAGGATTTATCGGCGGTCTTGTCATCACAGATATGATCGTAATGGGGCTTGAAGTTGCAATTACCGGACACAATCCGGGTTGGGCATCTCCGGTTGCTTCCTGGTTGGGGACCCTTTTTGCAGGCGGTAATCTGACAGTTCTCAAGGTGCTTGAGGAAGTCTTTGTTTGGGCCCATTTTGCAGTATTGTTCGGTTTCCTGATTTTTATCCCGCGTTCGAAGCATTTGCATATGATTGCGGCGGGTATCAATACTTACTTCCGTCGTCTGACTCCGCATGGCCGTCTTCGTACGATGGATTTGTCCGATGAAACGGTTGAGGAATTCGGTGTTGGCCGGATTGATCAGTTTACTTGGAAGCAGCTTCTTGACGGTTATGCATGCACCGAGTGCGGACGCTGTCATGTGAACTGCCCGGCTACCTTGTCCGGGAAACCGCTTTCGCCGAAATATCTGATTCTTAAGATGCGCGATCACCTGACCGAGGTAGGGGATCAATTTCTCGCCAACAAGCTGGCAGCTGCAACCGGTGTTCCGGGGGCGAATCTGGAAGTGGCGGCAACTTCCGAAACAGTGGAAGAATTGCCTATGTTGATGGGCAACGTGTACAGTGAGGATGAAATTTGGGCTTGTACCACTTGCCGTGCTTGTGAAGAAGCATGTCCGGTGTACAACGAACATGTCGATAAGATTATGGATCTGCGCCGTTATATGGTATTGACCGAAGGGAAATCTAACGGGGAAATCAACCGTGCGTTCCAAAACCTTGAGCGTCAGTCAAACGAGTGGGGACAAAATCGCAATACCCGTGCTGAATGGGCCAAGGATCTCGACGTCCGGACGATGGCCGATGTGCAAGGCCAGGTGGAGTATCTGTACTACGTAGGATCTGCATGTTCGTTTGACCCGCGCAACCAAAAGATTGCCAGATCATTTGTTAATCTGTTGAATAAAGCGGGTGTTGATTTCGCGATTCTTGGAACGGAAGAAGAGAGCGACGGGGATTCTGCACGCCGTCTTGGTAACGAGTTCTTGTTCCAAGCTCTTGCGGAAGCTAATGTGGAGATTTTCAAAGCATATAACGTGAAGAAGATTATCACTACCGACCCACATGCTTATAACACATTTAAAAATGAATATCCGGATTTCGGACTGGAAGGCGTGGAAGTCATTCACGGGACCGAGCTGCTCGCGAAATTGATCGATGAAGGCAAGTTGGTTCCAAGCAATGAGGTAAGCGAGATCATCACCTACCACGACTCCTGCTATCTTGGACGTTACAATGGAGTTTATTCCGCTCCGCGTTATATCTTGGAGAAAATTCCGGGAGTCAAAGTCGTTGAAATGGAACGGAACAGAGAGCGCGGCATGTGCTGCGGTGCCGGGGGCGGTTCTTTCTGGAAGGAAGAAATGAAAGGCACCGATCGGATTAACGTAATGCGTACCGAGCAAGCGCTGGAAACAGGATGTACAGCGATTGGTACCGCTTGTCCGTTCTGTATGACGATGATGATTGACGGAACGAAAGCCAAGGGTGTGGAAGATTCGGTCAGCACTTACGATGTAGTTGAATTGCTGGAAATGTCCTTAGCATAACAGGGCTTTCCACTAAATATATGGGTCCCCATCCTCAAGGCACGACTTGGCACTTTAGTGCCATAGCGTGACCTAGTACTCTCGAGTGAAAGTACTCGGAATTCGCTTCGAAGCTTCGGGTCACTTTGATGGGCACTTTTCTGGGGGAGATACACATGCGGAAGACGGTGATTGTAAGTACCGCAAGAACTCCTTTTGGCCGTTTTGGCGGGGCATTGGCAGGATTGCCGGCAGTTGATTTGGGAGCGGCGGCAATTCGGAGTTCTTTGGAAAAAGCGGGTGTAACACCGGAGCAAGTCGATGAAGTCATTATGGGAATGGTGCTGCAGGGGGGAGCCGGGCAGATTCCGTCCCGCCAAGCAACTGTCAAAGCAGGGTTTCCTTGGTCCACTCCAACCGAGACGATCAACAAAGTATGCGCTTCCGGGATGCGGGCTGTTACCTTGGGCGATCAGATTATTCGCGCGGGCGATGCGGACGTAATTGTTGCAGGCGGCATGGAATCGATGTCGAATGCTCCTTATGCCCTTCCAAATGGACGTTGGGGAATGCGAATGGGAGATGCTCCGGTGATCGATCTGATGACCTACGACGGATTGCGCTGCGCCTTTTACGATGTCCATATGGCGGTACACGGATCCAACGTGGCAGCCGAATATGGAATTACACGTGAGGCTCAGGATGCCTGGGCGCTTCGTTCGCATCAACGGGCAGTTGCCGCAATCGAGGCGGGCCGTTTGGCTGATGAGATTGTGCCGGTGGAAGTCCCGGGCAAGAAAGGCAGTGTGACTCTGGTTGACACTGATGAAGCTCCTCGCCGGGACACGTCACTTGAGAAACTTGCGGGACTGCCGCCCGTGTTCAAACAAGACGGAACCATTACCGCCGGCAATGCGCCCGGAGTCAATGACGGGGCGGCCGCTTTGCTGCTGATGTCAGAAGAACGGGCAGAAGCAGAAGGAAAAAAGCCGCTGGCAACAATTCTGGGCCATGCGGAAGTTGGTGCGGAAGCACCTTACATTGCAACCACACCGGGACTTGCCATTCAGAAATTATTGCAAAAAACGGGCTACCAAATCTCCGATATTGAGTTGTTTGAAGTAAACGAGGCTTTTGCCGCAGTTACTTTAACCTCAGGCCATATCGTTGGATGGGATGAGGAGAAGGTCAATGTAAACGGAGGCGCAATTGCTTTCGGTCATCCGATCGGAGCAAGCGGAGCACGTATCATTGGGGCGCTCGTGCATGAACTGCGGAGACGCGGCGGCGGGCTTGGCATCGCGGCTATCTGTTCCGGAGCAGCTCAGGGCGATGCAATCTTGGTGCGGGTGGATTAATTTTGAGGAGGCAGAACATGCATATCAACAAGATCATGGTGATTGGTGCCGGTCAGATGGGAAGCGGTATTGCTCAAGTGGCCGCGCAAGCAGGATTGGAAGTTGTTCTGAATGACATTAAGGACGAATTTGTACGGCGCGGTCTTAACACGATCACGAAGAATTTGTCCCGGGACGTGGAAAAAGGACGCAAAACTGAGGAAGAGAAGCGGGCGATTCTCGCGCGGATTCAGCCGTCCACTGATCTCGCAGATGCCAAAGATGTGCAGTTGGTAATTGAAGCAGCTGTGGAAAATATGGAAATCAAGTGTGACATCTTCCGTAAATTGGATTCCATAGCACCTGCTGGAGCAATTCTTGCGACCAACACTTCATCTCTTCCGATTACTGAAATTGCGGCCGTTACAAAGCGACCGGAATTGGTAATCGGCATGCATTTTATGAATCCGGTGCCTGTTATGAAATTGGTGGAAGTGATCCGCGGGCTGGCAACTTCGAATGAGACGTATCAAACGATTGAAGAGTTGTCCAAGAAAATGGGCAAGGTACCTGTTGAAGTGAATGACTTCCCGGGATTTGTCTCCAACCGGATTTTGCTGCCTATGATTAATGAAGCAATTTATTGCGTATACGAAGGTGTTGCCACTCCGGAAGCGATCGATGAAGTCATGAAACTGGGTATGAACCACCCGATGGGGCCGTTGACTCTGGCCGATTTTATCGGATTGGATACCTGCCTTGCGATCATGGAAGTCCTGCACGAAGGTTTGGGGGATTCGAAATACCGCCCGTGTCCGCTGCTTCGCAAGTATGTAAAAGCTGGTTGGCTGGGCAAGAAATCCGGGCGCGGATTCTACGTATATGAAGGGTAGGGGAAAACGGGATGAATTTTGAAAACCTTCTTTTTTCCGTAGAGGATGGGATTGCAACCGTAACTCTCAATCGTCCAAAAGCACTTAACGCACTGAATTCCGCATTGTTAACGGAACTGTCCGAGCTTGTCGACTCAATTGCAAAGGATAACTCCATCCAGGCCGTGATTCTCACCGGAGCCGGAGAAAAAGCGTTCGTAGCGGGAGCTGACATTGCGGAAATGAAGGGCAAGACTCCGCTTGAGGGACGCGCGTTTTCTCAGTTTGGGAATGCAGTATTCTTGAAAATTGAGCGGATGCCTCAACCGGTCATCGCTGCTATAAACGGATTTGCGCTTGGCGGCGGATGTGAGCTGGCTATGGCTTGTGATATAAGAATTGCAAGTACAAACGCCAAGTTTGGCCAACCTGAGGTGAATTTGGGAATCGTTGCCGGATTCGGGGGTACCCAACGTCTGCCGAGACTCGTAGGACCCGGGATTGCGAAAGAGCTGCTTATGACAGGCGATATGATTAGCGCAGAACGGGCCGCACAGATCGGTCTTGTGAATCATGTTGTTGAACCGGCTGACCTGCTGGCAAAAGCAAGGGAAATTGCAGCCAAGATGATTTCCAAGGCGCCCATTGCGGTGGAGCTCAGCAAGAAGCTGGTAAATGATGGTCTGAATGTGGACCTCGATCGCGCGCTTGTTATGGAATCGGAAGTGTTTGGCACTTTGTTTGGAACGGAAGATCGTCTGGAAGGAATGACAGCATTCCTCGAGAAGCGGGCGGCCAAGTTCCAATCCAAATAGACCGGAGAGAGAAGATAAAAACCAATGGGAGTGGCAAAACAGCCGGGAGATTTTTGAATCCCTTCTGAACGAGCGTTCGGTCGGGTTCGAAACAGGTTTAATTCAATTCATAAACGAAAGGGACCCCATCGAAGCGCTAGAATCAGATTTGAAGGCTCGAGTCGCTTTGATGGGTAGACTCTGGGAGGGGACAGGGTTTGAAATTCGTTCTGACGCAGGAACAGCAAGATATTCGTGACATGATAAGTGAGTTTGCGCAGAAAGAAATTGCTCCCTATGCGGCAAAGATTGACGAGGAAGATCAATTTCCTCGCGAGATTGTTCAAAAGATGGGGAAGCTCGGGCTGTTGGGAATTCCGGTTCCGGAAGAGCGGGGAGGTGTTGGGGCCGATTTTCTCTCCTACATGCTGGCGATTGAAGAGATCTCCTATGCAAGCGCGGCGCTTGGGGTGATTCTGGCGGTCCATTCGTCGCTTGGCACATTGCCGATTCTGAAGTTTGGATCTGAGGAACAAAAACAGCGCTATTTACCCAAAATGGCGGCCGGCGAATTGTTGGGAGCATTCGCTCTGACCGAACCCGGTGCAGGTTCGGATGCTTCCCGGCTTTCAACAAGAGCGGTAAAACAAGGAGACCATTATGTCTTAAACGGCTCCAAGATCTTTATCACAAATGGTGGAGAAGCAGATTTATACATTACCTTTGCGGTTACGGACCCGGGGCAGGGAGCCAACGGGATTTCCGCTTTCATCGTAGAGAAAGGCACCCAAGGCTTTTCCGTCGGCAAGAAAGAGAAGAAACTGGGGCTCAACGGATCTGCAACAACAACGCTTATTTTTGAGGATGCAGTGGTTCCGGCAACCCAGTTGTTGGGACAGGAGGGTGAAGGATTTAAAATTGCGATGAGCAACTTGGACGGCGGACGGATTGGGATCGGGGCACAGGCTTTGGGGATTGCCCGGGCCGCTTTTGATGCCGCGCTTGCTTATACCAAACAGCGGGAACAGTTTGGCAAGCCTGTTGCCGAATTCCAAGGGGTTCAGTTTATGCTCGCCGATATGGCAACCAGGATTGAAGCGGCAAAGCTTTTGGTCTATCGGGCGGCAACGCTCCGGGAACAGGGTCTGCCTTGTGCCAAAGAAGCCTCCATAGCGAAATTGTTTGCCACTGATACCGCGATGGCGGTCACAACCGACGCGGTTCAGCTTCACGGCGGATACGGGTACAGCAAGGAATACCCAGTCGAGCGCTATATGCGAGACGCAAAGGTAACTCAAATCTATGAAGGGACCAATCAGATCCAACGAATCGTCATTGCAAAAAATTTATTGTAGGGAATGAGGGGCGGAGAAACAATGAACTTTCAATTAACAGCCGAACAACGGGAAATTCAGAAGCTGGTACGTGAATTTGCTTTAAAAGATGTGGCTCCAACGGCCGCGCTCCGCGATGAAGAAGAAGTGTTCGATCGCAAGATTTTTGATAAAATGGCTCAAATCGGATTGACGGGAATTCCGTGGCCGGAAGAGTACGGCGGTGCAGGACTTGATTTCGTCTCCTATGTGATCGCGGTAGAAGAATTGTCCCGTATCGACTCCTCCATCGGGGTGACGCTGTCCGCACATATTTCGCTTGCGAGCTGGCCGATTTTTAAATTCGGCACTGAAGAACAAAAGCAGAAGTATCTGCGGGCGTTAGCAGAGGGTACAAAAATGGGGGCTTACTGTTTAACTGAGCCGGGTTCCGGTTCGGACGCCGGTGGCATGCGCACGACTGCTGTGTTGTCGGAAGACGGGAGTCACTATATTCTGAACGGATCCAAGATCTTTATTACAAACGGTGGCGAAGCGGAGATCTATATTGTCTTTGCATCGACCGACCGTTCACAAAAGACCCGCGGTATAACTGCGTTTATTGTTGAGAAGGATTTTGAAGGCTTCTCGATCGGGAAGAAAGAGAAGAAAATGGGAATTAAATCGTCGCCGACCACCGAAGTGATCATGGAGAATTGCAAGGTGCCGGTAGAGAATCGACTGGGCGATGAAGGTTTTGGTTTCAAGATTGCGATGATGACGCTTGACGGCGGCCGGAACGGGATTGCTGCTCAGGCATTGGGGATTGCACAGGGTGCCTTTGATCTGGCGGTCGATTACGCAAAACAACGGGAGCAGTTCGGAAAACCAATTGGAACGTTTCAGGGGATGCAATTCAAGTTGGCCGATATGGCAACCAAAATCGAAGCGGCAAGGCTCCTGACGTATCAAGCCGCATGGCTGGAAAGCGAGGGGCTTCCCTACGGAAAAGCATCTGCTATGGCGAAGCTGTTTGCCGGTGATGCTGCGATGGAAGTCACTACGGAGGCCGTTCAGGTATTTGGCGGCTACGGCTATACACGCGAGTATCCGGTTGAACGTTTTATGCGTGACGCCAAAATTACGCAAATCTATGAGGGTACGAACGAAATTCAGCGTGTCGTAATCGGTGGGTATTTGTTGAAAGAAAAATAAGACAACTGATCGAAATTCCGTTACAATATTAGGGAGTCCTCAGGGACTCCTGCTTGTTATATTTCGTCACTTTGATGGGCGTTCATAGGTGTGATCAAATGGAACTGGTGAATCGGATAGTAAATGGCGATCGGCGTGCTGTTGCGCGTGCGATTACAATGATTGAGAACGGCAGTCCGGAAAAACACGATGTCCTGAAAGCGCTTCATTCATACACTGGAAGAGCTTATTTAGTGGGAATTACGGGGCCACCTGGAGCGGGCAAGAGCACGCTGACCGATCAGCTTCTTTTTCTATTGCGGAAACAGGGGTTGCAGGTCGGTGTCATTGCGGTTGATCCGACATCGCCGTTTACAGGCGGGGCCATTCTTGGGGATCGTGTCCGAATGGGGAGTCATGCACTGGATCCGGGCGTGTTTATTCGTTCGATGGGAACCCGCGGGAGTCTGGGAGGACTGGCGAAGGCTACAAAAGAGGCAACCCGGGTTCTCGACGCATATGGTGTCGATGTTGTTTTGGTTGAGACAGTAGGAGTCGGACAATCGGAACTCGACATCATGCATGTGGCAGATACAACGGTTGTGGTGCTGAATCCGACAGCGGGGGATCACATTCAAACCATGAAAGCGGGAATTATGGAGATTGCGGATGTGTTTGTCATCAATAAGTCGGATCTGCCCGGAGCGGACAAAACGGAACGGGAAGTAAACAATATGTTGGATCTGATCCATGATTTTGATTGGAGACCCCCGGTTGTTCGAACCACATCCCGGGATCCCGGCACATTTCGAGAGTTATGGGAAGCTTGCAGCAACCATCGCGTTTTTTTGCAGGAAAGCGGCGGATGGGAGAAGAAGCGGCAGAAGCGGCGACAAGATGAGATCGTAGGAATTATTGAAGAGCGGCTTCACCAAAAAATCCGTGAATGGATCGAAAATCATGCGACTTGGCAACAGGTGCTGGAGGAAGTTGAATCAGGAAAAAAAGATCCCTACCAAGTTGCGGATCTCATACTTGAATGTTATAATACGTCTACTTGTGATTAATTTCCAAAGCACGATCCGGTGGCTTGCTGCCATGACGTGACTTGCAAATGATCGGAACCTATTTGTTTAACAGCTTAGAAAGTATAAAAATGTGATATTTGTCATCATCATTTTTATCAGTTGGTAAGGAGTGTACCTGAATGGCGGATGAGGCTCGCGCACTAAAGACCTTAAGTGTCGACGAGGCAAGAGAAATGGCGCTCGTTGACCTTGCATACCAAATTTTGACCGAGACAAACAAACCCATATATTACCGAGACCTGATGGATGAGGTCGCAAAGTTACGAAACATGACCGAAGAAGAAGTGAAGGCAGCGATTGCGATTTTGTATACGGAAATCAATATTGACGGCCGATTCCTTTGCATCGGCAATAACACATGGGGGCTCAAACGTTGGTACCCCGTTGACAAAACAGCCGACAAAACAACTGGCGGCAAGAAATTCATCCGCAAGGACGTGGATGATGATCTGTACGACGATGAAGATGAAGATCTGTTCCTCGAAGAAGAAGAACTCCTGGATGAAGAGGAGGAAGACTTCGATCTTGTGGATGACGAGGAAGATCTTGAATATGAAGAACTGGAGGAAATAGATGAAGTCGACGACTTGGCGGAAGAGGCCGTTGACGAGAATGAGGACGCGGTGGAAGATGAGGAAGATGAATTTTAGGAGCCTGGACTCTTGACAGGCTCTTTTTGCCACGATAAGATACATGAGGATAGAAAAGGAACGGAAAACTAAAAAAGCCGATTAATCCAGGCATGGAACCTGAGTATCGCGGCTTTTTAGTTTTTTTTTGTTCATTTGCAGTTCTAGATATCATAATGTTTGGGGGCAATTGCATGGCAAAATATATATTTGTTACGGGCGGTGTAGTATCTTCTCTCGGAAAAGGGATCACGGCGGCTTCTCTCGGGCGGCTTCTGAAGAATCGGGGATTGCGGGTAACGATTCAAAAATTCGACCCGTACATTAACGTCGACCCGGGTACGATGAGTCCCTATCAGCACGGAGAAGTATTCGTGACGGATGACGGAGCGGAAACCGACTTGGACCTTGGGCATTATGAGCGTTTTATCGATATCAATCTCTCCAAAAATAACAACGTGACGACCGGAAAAATCTATTGGTCCGTAATCCAAAAGGAACGTCGCGGCGATTATCTGGGAGGTACGGTACAGGTAATCCCGCACATCACTAACGAAATTAAAGAACATGTCTTCTTGGCTGGAGAGACTGCCGATGTGGTGATTACCGAGATTGGAGGGACGGTTGGGGATATTGAAAGTCTTCCGTTCCTGGAGGCGATTCGCCAGATCAAGAGCGATGTCGGCCGTAACAATGTGATGTATCTACATGTCACATTGATCCCTTATCTGGGGAAAGCGGGAGAGATCAAGACCAAGCCAACCCAACACTCGGTTAAGGAACTGAGAAGCATCGGAATCACTCCGAACGTGATCATTTGCCGAACGGAACGACCTCTCTCGATGGACGTAAAACGGAAAATTGCCCTCTTCTGCGATACGGACCCGGAAGCAGTAATCGAATCGCGCGATGCGGAATCTCTCTATGACGTGCCATTACTGTTCCAAGAACAGGGATTGGATGACATTGTAGTTCGGCATTTGGGTCTGGATTGCCCGCCGGCTGAAATGTCCGAGTGGAAAGATTTGGCCCACCTGGTCAAGAATCTGAAGCACAAGGTGAAAATCGGTCTTGTCGGCAAATACGTGGCTCTTCGAGATGCCTATATTTCTGTGGCGGAAGCGCTTTATCATGCAGGATACGCGAATGATTCACAAGTGGAGATCGAATGGATCCATTCCGAAGATGTAACGGAAGAGAATGTGAACAAGATATTGGGAGACTGCGACGGAATTCTGGTTCCCGGCGGATTCGGGGATCGGGGAATTGAAGGAAAGATTGCTGCTGCCAAATATGCTCGTGAAAATAAAATCCCTTATCTGGGAATCTGTCTTGGAATGCAAATCTCGGTCATTGAATTTGCTCGCAACGTATTGGGGCTGGAGGGTGCGAACTCCTCTGAGATCAACGAGCTCACCAACTATCCGGTTATCGACCTGCTCCCCGAACAAAAAGGAGTTGAAGATAAGGGAGGCACCATGCGTCTCGGATCCTATCCGTGCCGGCTTGAGCCAAACACAATGGCATACGAAGCTTACGGCTCGTCATTCATTCATGAGCGTCATCGTCATCGTTATGAATTCAATAATGATTTCCGTGAGCAATTAACCCAAGCCGGATTAGTGATCTCGGGTACTTCCCCGGACGGCAGATTGGTTGAAATCGTTGAAATCAAAGATCATCCGTGGTTTGTGGCATCCCAGTTTCACCCGGAATTCACATCCCGTCCGAACCGTCCTCAGCCGTTGTTCCGGGGTTTTATCAATGCGGCTTTGAATCATCGGAAGTAGGGAACCAGTACGAAAAGACTCGCCTTTGGGCGAGTCTTTTCTTGTGTTCGACAAGCGGAAGACTTTTTCGACAAAAGTAGACAAAGTCAGAAAAGAGGATTTTTTGAGATATTACTCGAATACATTTTTGAATGGAAACAATAGGACAAGTGGGTCAATTGGGAAGGGGACGAAACATATGAGCAAGAAAGTCCTGGTCGTGGATGATCAATACGGAATTCGTATTTTGCTCAACGAAGTTTTGGAAAAAGAAGGATACCAAGTTTTTCAGGCCCCTAACGGACCTGTCGCCTTGGAAATTGTGAAAGAGAAGAAACCGGATCTGGTGCTGCTTGACATGAAGATTCCCGGTATGGACGGGCTTGAGATTCTGAGGCATATCCGGGTGATTGAACCGGATTTGAAAGTGATCATGATGACAGCGTACGGTGAACTGGATCTCATCAAGGAAGCTATGGCCCTCGGGGCTTTGACCCATTTTACTAAGCCGTTTGATATTGATGAGTTAAGACGAACCGTAAACTCTGAATTGGCGGTTCAGGAGGTTTAATATGGAGAAAGTCATCCTCAGGCAGCGGATGAGTTCGCACGATGCCCATTACGGCGGAGATCTGGTCGATGGGGCCCGCATGCTCGGATTGTTTGGCGATGCTGCCACAGAGCTTCTGATTCGTCATGATGGCGATGAGGGGCTTTTTGTTGCGTATGACACAGTCGAATTCAAGGCGCCCGTGTTTGCAGGGGATTACATCGAGGTGGTTGCGGAGATTACGCGCGTGGGGAACACCTCAAGAGCGATGGAGTTTCATGCGTATAAAGTGATTCGGGCAAATGTGGATCCTGCAGTCCCTTCGGCGGCTGACGTTCTCAATCCGCCGGAGTTGGTATGCTATGCGCGGGGAACGTGTGTAGTTCCGAAGGACAAACAGCGCAGAAACAACCCGTAAGTCGTGCTCGGAACCGGAACGAAGGGGGAAGTCATCGTGGAGAAACTGATTATTACATGTGCGCTATCGGGTGCCGAGGTCACAAAACAGGACAATCCGAATCTGCCCGTTACACCGGAAGAGATAGCAAAAGCAGCTCTGGAAGCGCGCGAGGCGGGTGCTTCAATCGTTCATCTGCACGCCCGGCAGAATGACGGGACACCAACGCAGGATAAGGAAGTATATGCCGAAATCATGCGTCAGATCCGCGCTTCAGGCAATGATATCATCCTTCAGCTATCAACAGGCGGTGCGGTTGGAATGACGGCAGACGAACGGATTCAGCCTGTCCTGCTGCAGCCGGAGATGGCCACTTTGACTACAGGATCCGTAAATTTCGGTAAAGACGTTTTTTTAAACACTCCTGCCGATATTGAGCGTTTTGCCTCAATCATGCAGCAGCATGGCGTACTGCCGGAATTGGAAATATTCGACGTGGGTATGATAAGAAACGCGCTTGCACTAATTAAAAAAGGCCTTGTACCGGAACGAGCCCCTTTTGACTTTGTGATGGGAGTGCCCGGCGGAATCCCGGGAACACCACGGGATCTCCTGTTTTTAGTCGAATCTCTGCCGAAAGGTGCAAGATGGTCGGTAGCCGGTGTAGGCAGGGCTCAGCTGCCGCTTGCCGCTATGGCGATTTTGCTGGGTGGGAATGTACGGGTAGGATTCGAGGACAATGTTTATTATGAAAAAGGGATCCTTGCCGAAAGCAATGCCCAGCTGGTTGCAAGGATTGTTCGTTTGGCCAAGGAATTAGGGCGCGATGTAGCCACCCCGACTGAAGCAAGAGAAATACTTGGTATTCATTCAAAATAGTGATACAATTATTTGGATATTATAGATTTCCGGGTACCGGAGTAGGAGGGGCTACATATGGCATTCGCATCGTTTAAAGAGGTTTTGACAGACGGTTTGAAAAAGGGGTATGCAGTAGGTCAGTTCAATATGAACAACCTGGAGTTTTTGCAGGCGATCATTGAAACGGCTGAAGAAGAACGCTCACCCGTGATTTTGGGTGTTTCGGAAGGCGCAATGAAATACATGAACATTGAATATACCGTGGCAATGGCAAAAGCAGCAGCCGCGAAAGCAAGTGTACCGGTAATTCTGCATCTCGACCACGGTTCTTCATATGAAGTGGTACTGAAATGTATCCGTGCCGGCTTTTCTTCCATCATGATCGACGCATCCCACTATCCGCTGGAAGAAAATATCGCCAAGACGAAACAAGTGGTACATGCGTGTCATACGCTCGGAATTGATGTGGAAGGTGAATTGGGCACGATCGGCGGTGTTGAGGACGATATTTCCGTTGATGAGAAAGACGCTACACTGGCTCGCCCTGAGGAAGCACTTCGTCTGGTTCAGGAGACAGGTATTGACGCATTGGCTCCTGCTATCGGTTCTGCGCATGGGATGTACAAAGGGGACCCGGAACTTGACTTCGACCGTTTGGCGAAAATTCGCGACCTGACCGGTATCCCGATGGTTCTGCACGGAGGATCCGGAATCCCGGATGAAGATATCCGTAAAGCGATTTCTCTCGGCGTATCCAAGATCAACGTGAATACCGAAAACCAGGTAGCTTTTACGAATAAAGTCCGTGAGATTCTTGGCAAAGATGCAAACGTTTACGATCCGCGGAAATACCTCGGACCTGCACGCGAAGCGATCAAAGAAGTTGTTCGTGAGAAAATGCGTCTGTTCGGTTCTAACAATCGTGCATAAGAGAGGGTACGCGAAATGAAGTTCTTTATCGATACAGCGAATGTGGAAGAAATTCGACTGGCCAATGACATGGGGATCCTTTCGGGTGTTACGACAAACCCCAGCCTTGTAGCAAAGGAAGGCCGTGATTTCATTCAAGTTCTGAAAGAGATTTTGGAAATTGTCGACGGGCCAATCTCGGCAGAAGTGATTTCTCTCGATGCCAAAGGCATGGTAGAGGAAGGTCTGAAATTTGCCGAGCTGCACAAGAATATTACGATTAAGGTTCCAATGACGGCGGAAGGCCTGAAAGCGGTTAAAGTGTTTGCGGCTAAGGGAATCAAGACCAATGTGACTCTGATTTTCTCAGCCAACCAGGCATTATTGGCTGCTCGTGCGGGTGCAACCTTTGTGTCTCCGTTCGTAGGACGACTGGATGACATTTCGCAAGACGGCATCCAGCTCATTCGTGATATTGCGGATATTTTCAATATTCACGCTCTCAAGACGGAAATCATTTCCGCGTCTATTCGCCATCCGATGCATGTGACAGAATCGGCGCTTGCAGGGGCACACATCGCTACTTGTCCTTATTCGGTTCTCGAGCGCATGATCAAGCATCCGCTTACGGATCAAGGAATTGAGCGCTTTCTGGCGGACTGGGGGAAAATGCAATTGTAATGGAAGCTTCACAAGCACCTTCCCTGTGGAGGGTGCTTTTTTCAATAAGTGTTATAGCCAGGCATGTTACATCGACTGCGGTATAATAAGACGTAAATACACTCGTCCAGTAGGGGACAAGCTGTCAGGGAACGAAAGGAGATTAAAACAGATGATGGATGCAAATCAAATTATTGAATTTATTCGCACAAGCGAAAAGAAAACGCCTGTGAAGGTTTATGTAAAAGGTGACTTGGAAGGCATCAATTTCGGTTCCTCCACCAAAGCATTTATTACCGGAAATGTTGGGGTTCTCTTTGGAGAATGGAAAGAAATTGAACCGGTCCTGGAAGAGAATAAGGCCAGACTTGAAGATTATGTGATCGAAAGCGATCGCAGAAATTCGGCAATTCCTCTGCTCGACACCAAAAACATTCACGCACGGATTGAGCCGGGCGCAATTATCCGTGATCAAGTAACCATCGGCGACAACGCAGTGATTATGATGGGCGCTATTATCAATATCGGGGCTGTCATTGGAGAAGGAACAATGATTGATATGGGTGTTGTCGTTGGCGGTCGCGGCACGATCGGCAAGAACTGTCATATCGGCGCTGGAACCGTGATTGCGGGAGTAATCGAACCGCCATCCGCAAAACCGGTTGTGATTGAAGATGATGTTGTGGTCGGGGCGAACGCCGTGATATTGGAAGGCATTCGGGTCGGCAAAGGCTCCGTAGTGGCAGCCGGGGCGATTGTTGTTGACGACGTTCCGGAAAACGTTGTGGTTGCCGGGGTTCCTGCCCGCGTGATCAAGAAAATTGATGAGAAAACCAAGTCGAAAACAGAAATTAAGCAGGAGCTTCGCCAACTGTAAGAGACAGACATTCACACAAAAGGAGGCTGCGGGATGTTCGCAACTCAGCCTTTTATAGACATTCGCAGGCGATTGCATCAAATTCCCGAGCCGGGTTTTGCCGAGTTTAAGACTCAGCAATTGCTTTTGGATACGATTTCGATGCTTCCGCAGGAACGAATCGATGTCAAAACATGGCGGACCGGGATTCTTGTCAAGGTGAAAGGGAGGAACCCCTCAAAACGAATCGGGTATCGTGCGGATATGGATGGCCTCCCGATTACCGAAGACACTTCGTACGAGTTTCGTTCGACCCATCCCGGCTATATGCATGCCTGCGGACATGATTTTCATATGTCAATCGGACTTGGAGTTCTAACTTACTTTGTTCAGTATCCAATTGACGATGATTTGATCGTTATCTTTCAGCCTGCGGAGGAAGGGCCGGGCGGGGCAAAACCGATGCTTGAAAGCGAAGAGTTTGCAGAGTGGAAACCGGACTGCATCTTTGCCCTGCATATCGCGCCCGAGTACCCGGTTGGTACCATTGCAACACGCCCGGGGATTCTGTTTGCCAACACTTCCGAATTGTTTATTGATCTGACCGGAACCGGCGGTCATGCCGCTTTCCCACACAAAGCCAATGATATGGTGGTTGCCGCGTCTCACATGGTAACACAATTGCAAAGCATTATCTCCCGCAATGTGGATCCGCTTGATTCTGCGGTCATCACAATCGGCAGGATTGAAGGCGGCACCAAGCAGAACATTATAGCGGAAAAGGCACGTCTTGAAGGGACGATTCGTACTTTGTCGGTCGACTCCATGAGCAAAGTGAAGACCCGGATTGAAGCGGTTGTAAAAGGAATTGAAACGGGGTTTGATTGCAAAGCGGAGATAGACTACGGGGCGAATTACTACCAAGTGTACAATGAGGAGAATCTCACCCGTGAATTCATGGATTGGCTGCAGCAAACCGGAGCGGCAACAGTGGTTGAGTGCCGGGAAGCGATGACGGGTGAGGATTTTGGCTATTTCCTTGCCGAAATCCCGGGCTTCATGTTCTGGTTGGGTGTCGATACTCCCTACGGGCTGCATCACGCCAAAATTGAGCCGGATGAAGCTGCGATTGAAGTTGCGCTTTACGTGTTAACTCGTTATATTGCCTGGAAGTCAAATAAGTAGAAGGTTAAGAACACAATATTCTCATAAAAGAGTTGGTTCATTGTAAAATGAAATGCAACACATAAATATCACAAAAGCCACGGTAATTCCGTTATGATTAAGT